>CAJWPN010000033.1:0-25393 GCA_913045345.1 uncultured Gemmatimonadales bacterium | reverse complement strand
CGAATATCTAGTCGCTACTTCTTAGCGGACCCTGACATGCTTCCTTAGCATCCTGGGTCCAACCTCGGCTCCATAGACATTACCCAAGGCATCAGCAGTCACTCCCTCTGCTGCTGTCGTTCCACGAACGCCCAAGCGCCATTGCGGGTCTGGGATAAATGCAGTAATCAGGCCATCATGGACGCTCCCGATTCGGATCCCTCGTGAGAAGCCCATATTCGACATACTGCCAGCGTTGCTCGACTCGGAGTCAGCGGAATACATGACATCATTTCCATCAATATATAGTCCGCTCGGTCGACCAAACTGAGTCCACGTCATAAGGTGGTTTCCATTCTGGTCAAAAATCTGAGTTCGGCTGTTTCCCCGGTCTGCGACGAAAACTCGGCCCTGTGAATCCATCGCTAACGCATGTGGATCCCGAAACTCTCCGTTCTCCTTCCCCGTCTCACCCCATTGCATGATGTAGTCACCACTACTGTCGAACTTGACCACACGGTTGTTGTTGCCAGACCCGTGACCGTCAACCACGAATATGCTCCCATCCGGAGCAACAAGCATATCGGATGGTTGGTTGAACGTATCTTCCCCATCGCCCGCCACACCTGCTGTCCCCAAACTCATGAGCAACTCGCCCATGGGGCTAAATTTGTGGACCTGATGCCCTTTATCACCGGCTCCGGCAGCATCAGCGACCCAAACATTGCCTTCCGAATCTACATGCAGCCCATGCGGCCACACGATCATCCCCGCACCGAAGCTCCTTAGTAGTTCTCCGTTGGGCGAAAACAGCATTATCGGGTCCCAATCCGGCTGCCGCATACAGGCACCCTGGTTCGCTCCACACCGTTCTCCGACCCAGACGTTCATACCATCCGGAGCCATATATACAGCACTGGTTGAACCCCAAGTCCTGCCCTCCTCTAACTGCCCCCAAACGCCATCAACAGTACGGTACGGATTCGGTGCATGATTCTGAGCCAATACAGGACCGGCCAGAGTGGCCAGTAAAGCTGCGGTCGCAACCAATTCAAAACCTATTTGGCGTATTCGGGTCATTTTTGTTTCTCCTGTGTGACTTAGCCTTGGACAGGGATGGTGATTATGGGGACGGATCTCGCCCTCAGCTAGGAGAACTAGACTATTTGAATGGGAAGTTCCCGGATCCTCTGTCCTGTCAAAGCAAATACTGCATTGGTAACTGCTGGTGCTATCGGCGGTGTTCCAGGCTCACCCACCCCACCGGGTGCTTCCTGGCTTGGTAGCAGTATCACTTCGATGTCTGGCGCGTCCCGCATCCTCAGCATTTGGTAATCATGAAAGTTGCTCTGCACAACGCGGCCACCCTGGATGTTGATTCTGCCGTATAAGGCCGCCGTGAGGCCGTAGACGATGCCACTTTCCATTTGTGCCCTAACGATCGCTGGGTTTACGACCATTCCACAGTCAATCGCACACCACACCTTATGCACGTGTAGCTGGCCATCCTGAATAGAAATCTCTGCGACCTCAGCCACGAATGACCCAAAGGATTCCGCAACCGCGATTCCACGTGCCCGCCCGCCAGGAACTGGTGATGCCCATTCCGAAGCCTCCGCCACCGTGTCGAGGACTCCTCTGTGGCGAGGATGCTCGCTTAGTAATTCTCTCCGATACTCGTAGGGATCCTGACCGGCAAGATCAGCCAACTCGTCAATGAAAGATTCGACCACGAAAGCATTCTGGGTATGCCCCACAGACCTCCAAAAACCAACTGGAACGGGCAGGTCCACCTTTGAATATGTCACCCGCATATTCGGAATATGGTATGGCTGATCTTGCGCACCTTCAGTAGATGTAGGGTCACTAGTTCCTGCCCAGTTTGTTGCAAAATCGGGAACCCAGCTTGGCACCATCCGCTGTAAGATCGACTGACTAGCGATCCGGTGACACCAAGCTTCGGGCATCCCATCTACGCCTAGTATTGCGGAAAGGTCATGGTAAGAAGCAGGTCGATAGAAATCGTGCTGCATATCGTCCTCACGGGTCCAGATGACCTTAACTGGACCATCAACCTTACCAGCTAACTCCGCTGCCTCGCGAACGAAATCTTGCTCGGCACGACGGCCAAAACCTCCGCCCAAGAATGTGGTATGAACCACTGTGTTATCAGCGCTCACTCCAGCAGCCTTTGCGGCCACTTGGCGTGCCCCACCACCCACGAGCCCCGGAGCATTCTGGAACTGCGTGGGGGCCCACACGGTGCACCGACCATTCCGAACCCATGCAGTGCAGTTCATCGGCTCCATGGTTGCATGCGCAAGATATGGAAGCGTGTATGCCGCCCTCGTTTGTTCTCTGTCCGAGGTCAGGACCGAATCGATATCACCCTCTTCACGAACCGTCGCTCCATCCTGATCAGCTGCTTCTTTAAGGAGATTTGAGATTTCTGTGTCATCCAGGGTACTCCATTCCCCATCTGCCCACTCGACCGTTAACAAGTCCCGCCCCTCTTTGGCTGCAACGTACCCGTCTGCAACCACTGCAATTCCGCTCTTTAACTCGACGACTTCATCAACACCATCCACTTCAAGTGCGCCAGTGGGGTCGAACGCTCGGAGTACACCTCCGAAAACTGGAGAGCGAACAACCACAGCCACCCTTGTATCGCTAGGACCAGCATCCATTCCGAAAATGGCCTCGCCCGTCGTCTTGGCAGGGACATCTAGCCGAGGTGCCGGCGTGCCAATAACTCTGAATTCAGAGGGGCCTTTGAGCGGCACGTCCTTGGGTATATCCAGTAACGCAGCGGCCGAAGCTAGCTGAGCATAGGTAAGCTTAGAGCCGTCTGGGTGAAGAGCCTTACCCTCATTCATCTGGACTTGATCAGGTGCGACCCCCCACCTCTGAGCTGCGGCTTCACGAAGCATCCACCGCGCCTTTGCGCCCGCCTCAGATAGTGGCAACCAAGAGTCCCGTATACTCGTACTTCCTCCGGTCAACTGCATGCCACCCATCGCAGTTCCGTAAGCAGGGTGGGCTGGTGCAAACTCAAATGAGACCTGTGAGAGAGGCACATGTAGCTCCTCGGCCACCAATTGAGGTAGCGCGGTGGCAACTCCTTGGCCCATCTCAGACTTGGCGACCATCACAGTGATCGAACCGTCCACATCAATACGCAGGAACGCGCTAGGCGAGAAGACAGCATCTGTCAGCGGAGCCTCGGGTCCTTTGGTCGCCCGGTATGACACTCCTAATGTGAGCCCCGTACCAGCCAAAACACCGATTTTCACAAACGTCCGCCGGGACAGGTTCTTTGTGATGCACTTATCCTCTATCGGGCTGCTATGCTGATCCTTCACTCTTCGCCCCGGGCACCATCGTCAGTCGAAGCTAGCTGCCTTTGGATGCCTGCCGCCCTGTGGATTGCCCGTCTGATAGCGGGATAGGTGCCGCACCGGCAGATGTTACTCGACATCGCTCCGTCGATGTCTTCATCAGTGGGATTTGGATTCGCTGCCAACAACGCGGCAGCCGATACAATCTGACCCGATTGGCAATATCCGCATTGGGGAACTTGCTCCTCAACCCAAGCTTCTTGGACCGAGTGTGCACCTTTCTCGGAAAGCCCTTCTATCGTGATAACCTCAGAGCCTTCAGCAGCGCTAATTGGCATCTGGCATGATCTCGTCGGTTGGCCATTTACGAGAACCATACAGGCTCCACACTGTCCGATCCCGCACCCGAATTTTGTGCCGGTCAATTCCAGTGTCTCACGAAGCACCCAGAGAAGCGGGTTCGCGCTGGGAACGTTGAGTTCCTGGGGTTCACCGTTGAGTGTAAACTTCACCATCTCTTATGCCTACCGATCAAGAATCTTTAGTCCTCAATAATGGCCTAAACTACCTGTCTTACGCCACAGACTTCAGCAAACAAGAACGTTCGGAGCGGATAGTAACTGCGTACTACCAGCATTCAGGAATGGCATGGTAGCGAGAGTGATCAAACGACGATTAATTAAGCTCGTATGAATCGTTGAGTCCTTCGACAAAGGCCTAGTGACCATGTACCAGCCGCCTTTCTGGATCTATAGCAGACGTCATCTCCTCTTCTGGTCCGTCAGTATCGTGCTCTTCGCGGGTATATCTGCCTGTGGAGCGGACTATGATACAGTAATCCAGGGCGGACGCGTTATGGATCCGGAATCCGGACTAGACAGTGTCGTGAACATAGGGATACTAGAAGGACAAGTACGTGCGATCTCAGGGGACAACCTAGACGGAAGCCGGGTTATTGATGCTACCGGATTGATCGTCGCACCTGGCTTTGTCGACCTTCATCGGCATGGACAAAGTGAAAGAGCTTATCGTCTACAAGTTCAAGATGGTGTCACAACTGGTCTTGAGCTTGAGATCGGGACTCCTAACGCAGCAACCTGGTATGCCGAGAGAGAAGGTGGTCAGCTCGTAAACTACGGGGTTTCCATAGGCCATATCGGAGTTCGAGCGAGGGCGATGGGAGACTCCGTGCTTGGTAGTGGGGGAATAACGGCGAGGCAACAGTCCTCACCGGACCAGATCTCTGAGACCGAACGACTCATCCGTGAAGGATTGGCCCAGGGTGCTATAGGCGTGGGCTTCGGAACTGCCTACACGCCTGGGGCAACAATGGATGAGATCGAACGTATGTTCAGCGTAGCCGCCGGTCTCGGAGTCACTGCTTTTGTCCACATGCGCGGTGGCTTGGAGGGACTCGACTCAACGCTGACAGCTGCGAATAATGCAGCAGCGTCCCTTCATATTGTGCATGCTAACTCAAGCGGAGGTGGAAACGTCCTAGAGTTTTTAGAGATGATCCAAATGGCGCAGGATGAAGGACGAGATGTAACTACAGAAGCTTATCCTTACGGAGCCTCACAAACTGGTATCCAAGCTGCACTCTTCGACGATTGGGAAAGCTGGGATGATGAGCGATTTGAACGGCACCAGTGGGTCAGGACCGGGGAACGTCTAAATCGTGAGACCTTTAGTAAGTACAGGGAAGAGGGTGGTTCTGTCATCATCCATGGCCGAACAGAAGAAATGACGCTTGCTGCAGTCACCAGTCCATTAACGATCGTCGCTAGTGACGGCGGCACGGGACACCCTCGGGGTGCGGGAACATTCGCCAGGATCCTTGGGCGATACGTCCGTGAGCAGGGTGCCCTAGAACTAATGGATGCTCTGGCTAGAATGACAATCCTCCCAACTCTGAGGCTTGAGGAGTTTGTGCCGTCTATGGAGACAAAGGGACGGATTCGTGTAGGATCAGATGCTGATATCACAATCTTTGATCCAGAAACGGTGATCGATCGCGCGACTTACTTGGAAGGGTCACTCACCTCAGACGGGATTGAATACGTCCTAGTCAATGGGATCCCAGTAGTGTATGAGGGTGAGATCGCTGAAGGTGTCAGGCCGGGGAAGGCAATAAAGGCTGAGATGAATTAGCCTTCATTTATTCAAAGACTATTATTCCATTAGGCGGGCTGGGGTGAGAAGATAAGCCTGGATCAAGCAGTACATCTTATCGCAAGGTACTCTGGACTTAAATCTTGATGATCCTCCTTTGCTCGGCATCGGAAGCAAGTTTATGAAGAGCCACAACACTGAGGATACGAAGCGCGTAACTACGCCCGAGCCTCTCGAGAGGCAGTTGGGGCTCAAGGATGTCTACGCACTTGCTACAGGAGCAACGCTTAGCTCTGGCTTTTTCTTGCTCCCGGGACTAGCTGCAGCCAGTGCGGGTTCGGCTATGCCACTCGCTTATCTATTAGGAGCGATCATCCTTGTACCGGGCCTACTTAGTATGGCCGAACTTTCAACCGCGATGCCCCGTGCTGGGGGAATTTACTACTTTCTCGATCGAAGTATGGGTCCGCTCATGGGGGCAATTGGCGGTTTTGGAACTTGGATATCACTAGTTCTTAAGACCGCTTTCGCACTTGTAGGTGTCGGTGCTTATCTGCAGATCTTTGCGCCGGACTTAGACATGGCTCCAATCGCTGCCGGTTTCGCGATTTTCTTCGGGGTTATTAACTATTTTGGCGCAAAGAGAACCGGGTCATTCCAAGTATCGCTATTGATTGGCCTACTGGTGCTTCTGGTTTGGTTCTGTATCGCAGGACTCCTACAAATAGATGGTCCAAGATTCGAGGGGTTTTTCGAGTCTGGAACCGCAGGAATCATCAGCACTGCAGGGTTGGTTATCGTCAGCTATATGGGCCTGACTAAAGTGGCTAGCGTAGCTGAAGAAGTAAAAGATCCCGGGGTGAATCTCCCACTGGGTATGTTCTTAGCGTTTGGCACCGTTGTTAGCATCTATGTGGTGGGCACTTTTGTCATGGTTAGCGTAGTAGGCGTAGATGCTTTGGCAAGAAATGGAGGAGACCTGACTCCTGTTGCTACCGTCGCAGAAGCCATCAGCGGCCGATGGGGGGCAATTGTTATGACGATAGCCGCTCTTCTTGCCTTCTCATCAGTCGCAAATGCTGGACTCCTAAGCGCTTCCAGATACCCTCTTGCGATGGGCAGGGACAGTATCCTTCCTGTGATTTTCAGCCGTATTGGAAGTCGAGGGACACCGGTAGTAGGAATCGGTTTTACTGTAGGCCTCATCCTTATCTGCGTTACACTATTTGATCCGACCGGAATCGCGAAGCTCGCAAGCGCCTTTCAGCTTACGGTATTTGCACTAGCCTGTTTAGCAGTCATTGTGATGAGAGAGAGCAGGATCGAGGCATATGACCCTGTGTTTACTTCGCCACTGTACCCAACTATTCAGATCTTTGGGATCCTGGCTCCGTTCTGGCTCATTGTGAACATGGGGCTTCTTCCGACCCTGTTCACATTCGGTCTCATCTTATTCGGTGCTATGTGGTACACCTACTATGCTCGGCACCGGGTGGACCGAGAGGGGGCGATCTTCCATGTCTTCGAGCGTCTTGGAAAAAGACGTTACGAAGGCCTAGATATGGAATTACGCGAAATCATCAAAGAGCAAGAAACTCGGGATTCTGATCCATTCGATCAGGTGGTCACTGAAGCGTATGTCATCGATATCCTGCACCAAACCACTTTCCAAGAATTAGCTACTCGAGCATCACAAAAGCTCTCAAATGAGCTTCCTGTTTCGGCAAGCCAACTAATCCCGGGCTTTCTCGAAGAGTCTAGCATAGATGTGACTCCCTCCGCTCATGAGGTGGCCATTACGCATGTGAGAATTAACGGCTTAGAGAGACCTCACATGCTTCTTGCGAGAGCGAAAGATGGTCTTCGGATCTATACCACATCCGATGCTGAGTTGGGTCGTAGCCCAGATGATTTGATTCGAGCAATCTTCTTCATCGTTACTCCTGAAGAGAATCCTGGACAGCACGTTCGACTCCTCGCCCGAATCGCCAAACGTGTGGAAGATGAAAGTTTTATACCTGAGTGGCTGGAAGCTCGAACAGGCCAAGGTCTTAAGGAAGCACTCTTCCACGAAGAGGTGATGTTCACGATGCGGCTAGAACACGGACTGGCTGGAGAGGACTTGATTGGCAAGCAGATCCGAGAATTTCCTCATCCAGAAGGCACTCTGGTTGCTATGATCAGACGCTCTGGAGAGCTGATCATACCCCGTGGTGAAACAGAGCTATTCGAAGATGATCGGCTCACTCTGATAGGAAGAGCAGAAGGAATCCAGCAACTCCGTGAGCTCTATGGTATCCGCACCCGAAACTAGGGGGGCTCGCGCACCAGTCGCCTATGCCCCCTATTCAGCACCTGTAGGGATATGAGAGGAGGCTATCAAGCATGAAGGCTCGGTACATAGCGTGCTCGACAATAGCAGCTATTTCGCTTATCGCTGCGCTCGTTCTGGAAGCAGCTGCACAGGTGACGTACACCGCAGAGCAAGCAACAGCAGGAGGCGTCGCGTACGAGCAGCACTGCGCTGAATGCCACCTACAAACGCTTGTAGGTTCGTTCGAAGCCCCCGAACTCGCCGGACAAAACTTCCTTGCCTACTGGGGTGGGCGGCCGGTCGCAGAACTCATGGAAATGGTGATATCAATGCCACCGGGCGAGGAAGGCTCCCTCGATCAAGCCGTATATGCGACTATCGTCGCTTATCTCCTAGAAAGAAACGGATTCCCGTCTGGCCCTGCGGAACTTCTAGCTGATGCGACTGGCACACTGGAAGGCTCCACAGGACCACAAGAGACATCCACTACAACCCCGTCCCGGAGTACTGGTCCAGCGACCCCAACCAGGACAGCATTCGGTGGACGTGGCTCCAGTGGTGGCACGTCTACATTCCATGAGGTTACAGATTTCCGTCCAGTAACTGATGAGGAGTTGGTGAACCCCGACCCTGGGGATTGGCTGATGTATCGGAGAACCCTCGACAGCCAAGGATATAGCCCACTCGATCAGATCAACCGTGAAAACGTAACCGACCTGAGACTGGCCTGGGTGTGGGCGATGGACCAGGGGGCTAACCAGCCTACACCGCTCGTTCGTGGGGGAGTCATGTATCTCACACACCCCATGAACACCATACAGGCACTTGATGCAGCAACGGGTGAATTACTCTGGGAATACCAAAGAACTTTCCCAGAAGGGTATCGAGCATTCTTCTCCCAACTCCGCTCGATTGCGATCTACGAGGATAAGATTTTTGTCCCTACCAAGGACGCTTGGCTGGTCGCCTTGGATGCAAGAACAGGCCAGGTAGTTTGGGAGACCCAGATAGCTGATTACCAACAAGGCTACACGAATGTCGCGGGACCAATCATAGCTCGCGGAAAAGTCATCAATGGCATTAACGGGTGCGGGCGATTTTTTGAAGAATCGTGCTTTATTACCGCGCACGATGCAGCAACTGGTGAGGAGCTCTGGAGGACTTTCACAATTGCCCGACCAGGTGAATTCGGTGACGATACCTGGGGGGACATTCCGTTCGAACTGCGTGGTGGTGGAGATGCCTGGATTACGGGTAGCTATGACCCAGATTTGGATCTCATCTACTGGGGAACCGCGCAGGCAAAACCTTGGGTGCCAGCTAGCCGAGGTATGACTACAGCAGACGCTGCTCTTTACACGAACTCTACACTTGCAATCGACCCAGAAGATGGCCGGATCGTATGGTACCGGCAGCACGTGCCAGGGGAAGCTCTCGATCTCGATGAGACATTCGAACAAGTATTGATTGATCGTAACGGTGAAAAACTCCTCTTCACGATTGGGAAGCATGGAATCCTTTGGAAGCTGGACCGTATGTCTGGGGAGTTTTTCGGATACAAAGAGACCGTGTATCAGAATGCCTTCGATTTCATCGATCCCAATACGGGAGCAGTTACCTACCGGCAGGATATTCAGGATGCAGAGGTAGGCGAGTTCGTCTCGGTATGTCCGAGCACGGCTGGGGGACATAATTGGCCAGCAATGGGTTATAGCCCGGAAACCAATGCAGTTATCATCCCACTAAGTCAGACTTGTCTGAATATCTCTGGGCGAGAGATTGCTCTCGAAGTCGGCTCTGGTGGAACGGGCGCCGCTCGTAGCTGGGAAGAGATGCCTGGCACAAATGGAAATCTCGGTAAACTTGCTGCTTACGACATCGACACCCTAGAGGAACTTTGGAGTGTCGAACAGCGTGCCTCTTTCCTGACCGCTGCGCTTCCTACTGCAGGTGGACTCGTCTTCGCTGGAGATCTGGATCGTTACTTCCGGGCCTATGACGTGAGAACTGGTAACACTTTGTGGCAAACAAGACTAGGTACTTCTGTCCAAGGATTTCCGGTTACATACAGCGTAAACGGTGAGCAGTACGTAGCGGTGTCGACAGGATTAGGAGGAGGCAGCCCGAGAGATGTTCCAAGAAGGGTTTCGCCAGAGATCAGACACCCAGGGACAGGGAATGCACTCTATGTCTTCAAGCTCCCTTCGGGCTGAGATAAGACGTATAGCTGATGAGACTATGGCATTCTTAATGAAAGGGCCGTGTATCTTGAAGCTTTTGATGTTCGTTGTTGTTTTGTCCTGTTCGCTGCCAGCAAAAGCTCATGCCCAGATAGAAGTTACTGAGGCATCGATCGCTGAACTTCAAGAAGCGATGGAAACTGGGGTCGTGACATCGGCAGAGATTACTAGGATGTATCTCTCCCGGATTCGAGCATACGATAAGGACGGCCCGATCCTGAATGCGATGATTTGGGTGAACTGGGATGCAGTTGCCAAAGCCCAAATGCTCGACCGCGAACGTGCGAGAACGGGCCCGAGAGGACCTCTGCACGGTATCCCGATCATTCTCAAGGACAACTACGATACTTTCGACTTACCTACGAGCGCTGGGACACTCGCACTTGCAGGGAACATTCCACCTGATGATGCCCGGCAAGTTCAGAAGCTCCGAGAGGCCGGGGTAGTTATTCTTGGAAAGTCGAATATGCATGAACTGGCAAGTGGCATTACGACCATCGGGTCCCTTGGAGGACAAACCCTCAACCCTTACGACTTAAGAAGGAATCCGGGTGGCTCAAGCGGTGGTACCGGAACCGCTATTGCCGCAAGCTTTGCCGCAGTCGGTTGGGGTAGTGATACATGCGGTTCGATTCGCATTCCTTCATCGCAGAACAACCTTGTTGGCCTACGACCTACCAAAGGACTTTCAAGCATTGACGGGATTATCCCTCTATCTCATACCCAAGACGTCGGAGGGCCGCTCGCTAGAAGTATAGAGGATTTAGCGATTGCACTCGACGCAACTATCGGCGCTGATCCTGCAGATCCTGCGACAGCGATACTGGAAGGAAGAGAACTCCCAAGCTTCGTTAACGCCCTAAACTCCAGTGCTCTTTCCGGTGCACGCATTGGGATCCTTGAGTCATACTTCGGTGGAGGGGGTGTAGAAGCACCAGCGGCAAACATAGTCCGGCAAGCAATTGCGAAAATGGTCGAGTTAGGCGCTGATACGCTCACTATTGAGATCCCAAATCTCCAGAACCTTATCTCAGGTTCAGGCTTGATCGGCCATGAATTCAAGTGGGACCTCATAGACTACTTGGCAACCGTGCCCGATTCCCCCGTGAGTTCACTCGAAGAGATGCTTGAATTGGGATTGATCCATGAGGCTCTAACTCCGGGGATGCGAAGGAGAAATACCCCAGAGAGCAGAGATACGGATGCCTATGCGACAGCCATGGCCAAAAGAGAGCCACTCAGAAACGCTGTCGTATCAGTGATCGAAGAAAATCAACTCGACGCGCTGGTTTATCCAACTATGCGAGAGCCACCTTCAATTATTGGGCAACCTCAGAGGGGATCTAACTGCTCGTTAAGTGCAAATACAGGACTGCCAGCACTGAGTATCCCGGCCGGATGGACAGGAGGGCTACCTATCGGACTAGAACTATTAGGTCGAACTCTTGATGACGCCCGCTTGGTTGCCATGGGATATGCATATGAACAAGCAACGAAACACAGGCGCACACCACTAAGCACGCCACCTCTATTGAATGGTAGGCCTGTAAAACCCATAACCTTTACTGTGCGGACAACAGCTGATGCGGTTTCAGGATCTACCTTACGCGCTAGGGCAAGGGTGCAGTTCACCTACAACCCTCTAACTGGAACACTCGGGTACAACATTCGTGTGTCGGGCGTCAGAGCCAATGATGTGTTCGCTGTCGTCCTGAGTACCAACGATGATGAGGGGCGACCCTATATTGAGCGACGCCTATCAGGGCCAAGTGTTTTACCTGCCCAAGGCACACTGACCTTGAGCGCAGATGAGCGTAAACGGCTCGAGTCTGGTGAATTCTACTTGGACCTCATGACTCGTGATCACCCCTTTGGAATCGGCAGAAAGCCAGTGCTCCCAGTTCGTCGGTAGCTACCGACATCTGTTCTAGGATTTGCGTCGTTAACCGCTAACCCCTCCCGGTTCCCGGTAGCCCCAGCTAGCTAAGTGTCAGCCCTCCGCCTGAATCCTCGCAGCAATGGCTTGGACCTCATCTAAGACCCTGAGCAGGTTCCCACTCCAGAGCATTCCAATCTCCTCTTCCGTGTAGCCTCTGCGAACCAACTCGAGTGTCACATTGAATGTTTCGGATGCGTCATTCCATCCTTCAACCCCGCCGCCACCGTCGAAGTCTGAACTAATCCCAACATGCTCCAAACCGATCAAGCCTACCATATAATCAATGTGATCTACGAAATCTGCTACATCCACAGGAGGTGCCGTGCTGGTAACCTCTGCTTCCATTCGGGAAGCGGCTGTGTTACGAAGCTCCTCCATATTGGCAGAGTAAGCACTCCTTGCATCTTCGCTTAAGCCCTGTAGCACACCTCTGCCGCCTCGACCCCCTCTGCCGCCAAGTATCTCAAAGTCCATCTCCTCGGCGATGTTTGCTTCAAGTGCTTGCACTGCCTGTCGATTAGCATTGTTCTTCTCTGAGTCTAAATAACCCCGAAAAGCAACCGTCTGCACAACACCACCATTTTCTTTGAGCGCCATCAGTTGCTCGTCATCTAAATTACGGCTCACATCATTGAGCGCACGTGCAGATGAATGAGAGGCAATGACCGGAGCACGGCTCACCTCAAACATCTGCATGATTGCTTCTTTTGACGGGTGAGAGATGTCAACCATGATGCCCACACGGTTCATCTCAACAATCGCCTCGCGTCCCAGATCACTTAACCCGTTATGTAGCCACACGCCATCTCTCTCTCCTGTATTCGAGTCTGAGAATTGGCTGTGACCGTTATGGGCTAGAGACATGTATCGCCCCCCTCGTGCCTGGAAATCGGTAATGTTAGAGAGGTCAGTTCCGACTTGGTAAGCGTTCTCTATTCCAATCATTGCGACCTTTTTACCCGAAGCCGCAATCCGGTGTACGTCATCCGAGGTCAATGCAAGCTCGATACGATCAGGAGCAATCTCCTCGGTCAATCTGTGAACTGCATCAAACTTTTCAATCGCCTGAGCATGAGCTCTGGCATAGCCCTCCTCTGAGAGCTCGCCCTGTCCTACATAGACTATGAAGAACGCAACATCCAGCCCACCTTCTTCCATCTTCGGCAGATTGACCTGGTTTCCCAGGTCCATCGTGTAATTCCGATCAGCCGTAAAGTTGCTGGCATTGATATCGTCATGAGTGTCGAGTGTGATAACACGATCATGGATACCTCGCGCACGGGTGACCAAATCCGCATCGGATTCTTGTGCCACCTCACCTCCCCCGCAGGCCATCATTAGCAGAGGGAAAGAAAAAAGTACTATTTGGTTGGAAAATTTCATGAGCTTCATGTTCATTTTGGAATCCGAAGAATGCTTATCGTGTTGAGAGATTGTGATTCTATTGGAGCTCAGAGTACCAGGCCACCTAAAGAACTGATGGAGGCGGTACCCTGTATAGTTGGAGGCCTTGTCTTTTGCACCGCTCTCACCCTACCTAGACTCACTCAATACCCACTTGGATCAGGAGACCGCAAGATGCACCGGCACTGTTCTACATCTTTCTTATCAGCTGCTATGATGCCTTCCCAAATCGTCATTATGCTGGTGTTTCTTAGTACCCTCGGCGCATGTCAGTCTGCCACCAACGAAGATGAACCAACTGTCGGCATGGAGCCTACTAATGATCTCAGCTTTGCTCCAACCGATGAACAGCGTGGCGAAATTCTAGCGACGGTTCAGGGAGTTTTTGATGCGCTTGCCGGTGATGCCTCCAAGTTATCTGAAGTCATGATGCCAGATGTGATCATGAGGTCCAACAGCATCGAGGAGGATGGCAGTGTCACTTCATCCACTTCGACAGTTGCAGGACTTCGAGATCGGATCATCTCGAGTGGATCGGTAATGGTCGAACGTATGTTCGATTCGAAAGTCATGGTAAGCGGGCCGATCGCGACCGTCTGGACCCCTTACGATTTCTACACGGGTGGGGAATTCAGCCACTGCGGTATAGATGTCGTTACCCTGCTCCACACTCAAGAAGGTTGGCAGATCATGTCGCTGGATTGGACTAGGCAACAGCCTCCCGCTTGCCAGCTACATCCCGATGGTCCGCCACAAGGAAGTTGACTTATCAAACCTCTCAAGAGTGACCAATAGACACCTATGATGACGGACAAGAGTGAAGACTCTCCCATAAAAAAAGGATGATCTAAATGATTTGGACTCGATTTGAAGTTATGGGAGTGCTGGCAGTGCCCCTTGGACTCATGCTCGCGCGAACAGATCTGCCACTCACTCTCGTAGCTCAGGGTGAAACCCAATTCTCCTATACAGAAGCCGAGATCAGCTTCTCTCAGGATGTTGCTCCTATCCTAGAGGAAAACTGTGTGATCTGTCACGGCGGAGCCGACGAGAATGGGGCGATTAAAAAAGAGATGGAACTTGATCTCACAAGCTACGATGCATTGATGGTAGGATCGGAGTTTGGCTCTATTGTCGAACCAGGAAACGCAGAGGACAGTGTCCTCTGGATGATGATCGAGCTTGGGGACATGCCACAGGAAGGAGAACCTCTAACAACCGAAGAGCTTGAGGTGATTAAGACATGGATTGCTGAAGGCGCCCAAAATAACTGAAATAGCTCTAGTCCGTGTCGTGACCGCCCCTCTGATTCCAGTGAAGCGGACCTTTTGATATCAATAGTTCAGGTTCCGTTTAACCGCCTAATCAGAATACGGCGAAATTGGATAGGATGGCTCTCGCTCTGCAGTGCGATATACCCATGAGTTAGCAGTTGGCCATCAGGCTTCATAGCATCATCAAAGCCATCTACAGAGCCCCCGCCAACAGTCAGGTGCTCATATTCCAGTACCTTTTTGCCATTCACTAGGTGTGAGACGCCAGTGTCTGCCTGAACCGTGAGTTCTACAGTCACCCATTCATCACCATGAAATGTTTCAGAAGTAGAGTTTGTGCAGTGTGCTTGAACTTTTATCCCACCCATCTCGACCTCTGTTCCAGGAGTACAGAGATTGGCGGTTGGACGCGCATTAGTGCCGTTACCACCCAACAACTGTAACTCGAGGGAAATCGGGAAATCCTGACCACGTAGCATCGAATTAGGATTCTGGGCGTGAAACATCACCCCACTATTCTTGAAGGCCCAATCCGGACCGCCTACGAGCTGTGTTCCGATAAAACGGTACTCAATGAGCAACTGATAATCGGAGAAAGGATCCTCATAAAAGAGATGGCCAAATCGTTCATCGAAAGTCTGATAATTTTCGTATCCGACGGTAAGCAGTCCATCCTCGGTGCGGAATGTTCCTTCTGGGTCCTCTCCGATTTCATTTCCACGAATCTTCGGTACCCAGCCGGTCAAATCCCGTCCATTGAAGAGCGCTACCCAGTCCTCATCTCCCAAGGATGACTCGGTCAATGAGGACTGCGCACTCTCTTCCGATCTTTGCTGCGCTACACAGGCCCCTAGTGAAACCAATAAGAGCATTAGAACTCTCACCCTTCCTCCATATCATCCGTTTGAATCGAGGATAGTGGTTTTTCTAGAGATGTCCTAGCAAATGAGGACGACTCAAGACAAGACGGGTCGCGGTTTTTCTAGTACAACAGCTAACTTGGACCCTACAATGTTCGCAAAAAGACTTAGTATTGAGCTATAAACCGCGGTATTTCACCAGGACCTGACATGACACCCAATATCCGCCGGATCGCGATCAATACCGGTGGCGGGGACGCACCGGGACTCAATGCAGTGATTCGAGCAGTGGTCAGATCCGCCGAACGGCGCGGTTGGGAGGTCTTTGGTATTAAGGACGGATATGATGGACTGTTCGAGACAAATGGCATCGTGCAGCTCGACAGATCATCCGTGCGAGGCATCACTCATTTGGGTGGTACGATCATCGGGACAACGAATAGAGGCGATCCTCTTAACTGGAAGATCGTAGATGAAGAAGGCTCCATCTCACTTATCGACAGGAGCCAAGAAGTGATCGATGCCCTAGCCTCGCATGAGATCGATGCCCTGATCGCTGTCGGCGGTGACGGCTCACTCTCGATCGCTCAAGCTCTTTTTGAAAAAGGACTCAACGTTATTGGAGTACCGAAAACCATCGATAATGATCTGGCTGCGACAAATCTAACGTTCGGGTTCCTAACCGCAGTTGAAACCGCAACTGATGCGATCGATAAGCTCCACTCAACTGCTGAGGCGCACGAACGAGTGATGGTTGTAGAACTAATGGGTCGGAACGCCGGTTGGATCGCGCTGTCTGCTGGCGTTGCAGCAACGGCTGACGTCATCTTGATACCGGAGATCCCGTACGACATCAAGCGGGTATGTGATAAGATCCAGGAGCGTTATTCGGAAGGTCGTAATTTCGCAATCGTTGTAGTGGCAGAAGGAGCCTTTCCAGTTGGAGGGGAGCCGCTTTTCCGGCGGCAGGGTGGTGGAAAGCAACACCTTGGCGGTATCGGTGCTGTGCTCGCAGAAGAGATCGCGGAGACCACGGGGCAAGAGACTCGCCATCTGGTCCTTGGCCATCTTCAAAGAGGTGGCGGACCGAATGCTCAGGACCGAATGCTGGCACTTCGGTTTGGGGCAGCTGCAGTTGATCTCGTCGCCGAAGGCCGATTCGGGTGCATGGTCGCGCTCGACCCCCCTGATGTGCTCGCGGTTCCTTTAGCAGATGCGATTGCTGAAACGAAAAATGTTCCTATCACTAGTAATATACTGAAGACGGCTCGGGCGCTCGGCACGTGCATGGGGGATTAAAGGCACGACGTTGCAGTAGGGATCACTCTTATAGAGCAAGCAAGCGTTAGCTTCTTGGAGTCAGGTCTTGTCTTCTTAGGCTCCGGAACTTTGTCATCCGAGATGCTTGCCCCGGATCTCCCACTCTTCGAGCTTGGCGTTGCCAAGTTCCTCAACCCAACATGCTATGGTTGACGATACCCAGGAAATATCCTCCGGTGACAGCACTTTCCGCATCACACTTATCCGTGTAATCATCGTCCAAGTCATAGCACTAGGCCTGCTCTTGTGGCTCCAAATGCAATTTGGAAGATGAAAGCCACCAGTATTACCAACGGAATAGAGAACTGACGTAATGCATTGGGTCAATTGGTTAATTGTCATCGTCTACCTGGTTTGGGTAGTCGTGGATGGCATCAAGAAATCCAAGGATACTGATACAGTCTCAGGCTATTTCATTGCCAATAAGAGCTTGTCTTGGTGGGTCGTTGGCCTATCGGTGATGGCAACACAGCTGTCTGCGGTGACCATGATAGGCACACCAGGTCAGGGCGCGACTGACGGAATCCGTTTCATACAACTATACCTCGGACTACCTCTAGCGATGGTGATTCTTGGCGTGACCATCGTCCCCCTCCTTCATGGCTCTGGGGTCTACACTGCCTACGAGTATCTAGAGCGCCGCTTTGACGCTAAGACGCGTTCTCTGACGGCATTTCTTTTCCTGATATCCAGGGGGCTCTCGGTCGGAACCATCATGGCAGCACCAGGTGTGGTCTTCAGTGCCATCTTCGGAATTCCCCTGGTGTGGGCTGTAGCTATGATCGGTGTTCCAACTGTCATCTATACCATGGTTGGAGGAGTCCAGGCCGTTGCATGGGCTGATGTAAAGCAAATGATTCTGATCGTGATCGCATTAGTTGCAATCATGTTTGTCCTGGTCATCCAGATGCCCGTCAGCCCAGGAGAGGCTCTCACGATTGCGGGAGCTACGGGCCGATTGCAAGCATTCGACTTCTCTTTCGACATGAGTGAGCGCTACACGTTCTGGTCTGGGGTGATCGGAGGAACGTTTCTCATGCTTTCTTACTTTGGCACAGATCAGAGCCAGGTCCAGCGTTATCTCACTGCACGATCAGTTCAAGAGGCCAGAAGCTCCCTGCTCATGAGTGCTTACTGGAAAATACCCCTCCAGGCGCTCGTGCTCTTAGTTGGCATCGGAGTCTTTGTGTACTACCAGTTTGTGCGGCCCCCACTACTCTATAACCCGGCCCATGAAGCAGCGGTAGTAGCAGCTAGGGGAGCAGAGTATGACGACCTTCAGAGAAGATATGCGGAGGCTTTTACACTGAGAGAGGAAGCAGCCCTGGCTGTCGTCGATGCTTCCGGAAGCAGTCAAGAACCGATGGACCTTTTTCTCGCTCGCGAGCAGAGGATTCAAGAACTCCGCGGCGAAGCCCTCACGATGGTGGTGGAAGAGACGAACGAATCATCAACCGACGTGAATTATATTATCCCACGTTTCGTTCTCTCCGAACTCCCCATCGGTCTCGCCGGACTGTTCATCGCGGGAGTCTTTGCTGCTGCTATGTCCAGTATCGCTGCCGAACTCAACGCCCTTTCGACCGCCAGTGTGATCGATTTCTATAGGCGATGGATCAAACCACATGCTGATGATGCACATTACCTGACCGTATCGAAGGGGGCCACCGTTTTCTGGGGCTTCTTCGCGTGCATCGTAGCAACGTACGCTGCCACACTCGGATCACTGATCGAAGTAGTAAACCGTTTTGGTTCGTTTTTTTATGGTTCGATACTCGGTGTGTTTCTTCTAGCAATGGTGCCTATGGCCAAAGCGCGAGGGGCTTTTCTCGGGCTTATTATCGGCATGGCTACAGTCGCATATGTCGCATCCCAAACCTCCATAGAATACCTATGGCAAAATGTCATTGGTGCGGTCGTAGTTCTCGCAGTGGGTGTGCCATTGAGCTTAGTAGACCAATCAGAAGCCTAGAGGGACCCTTAGAGAAAAACTCAGTAAACACCCAGACTTGAAGTACGCATTAGTCTCCGGATAGGCGTTCTAGTTTCCCCGAGTGAACTCCATCCACGCTGCTGGCTCAAGTGAGATGAGATTAGCGAAAAGCCGATAGGCACCAGGTACCCTGCTCGCCCATTGCCGAAAAAATGCGAGTCCCGTGTAGATGAAGAGGCCCTCCTCGACAGTGGCCACCAACAGCGATCCGTGCCTTGCCTCTTCTCCCGGATCGTTCATCTCCAAGAGCGGTACATAGGCATTATCCCAACTAGCAGCGAAGTAGAGACCTCTCTCCTGAACCCACCCTTCGAAGTCGAGCTGAGTGATTTGATTAGGTGTAGTAAGAGCTGGTGATAAGGGAGCCAGCAGGGTGACTTCCGCAGTTTCGTCTGATACGCGAGGAGATCCTCTGCCGACTTGGATTGCTTGGGGTGCGAGGGAACCCAAGCTTCCTCGGTTATACTGCACTAATACGGTGCCGCCAGCTCTCGAGAAATCCAAGATTTGGGCACTCGCGGCACGAAGGTCTGGACGAACTTCATATGCCCGCACCCCTAATACGAGAACGTCATAGGAGCCAAAAGAGCCACTCCGAACCGTGTTCTCATCTAGAACCTCAACTTCAACTCCGAGTTGGCGGATTGCTTCCGGACCATCATCTCCTGAACCCATGATATATCCGACCCTTAACCCCGGTGTGACAGCTACAGGGAAGACCGTTATGGCCAACTCAGCATCAGAATACAGAGGTGACCGAGGGATATGTTCATAGTCGATAAGCGCGAAGCCTTCGGTATAGACATGGTTGTCATCTGTGCGCACAACAGCCTGGAAAGCATGGTCACCTAACGAGAGTTCACCCTGAGGTTGCACAGTAAACTCTAGTGTTCGTTCTGCCGCTGAATCTCTCAAATCAAATGAGTGATCTGCTGGTGTTACCATCCATCCCTGAGGTGCAACAAGTCTCACCTCACCGCGAGCACCTTCATCTTTCTGCGAGCGCACGATGACCGAAATCGACCGGGATTGTGTCTGATCCTGCGGCCAAGCAATTCCTCCCGGTGTGACGGCCACGGAAACTCCTGGCACTACCAATACCGGCTTCTCGAACTCACCGAATGACGGATCTACACCAACGTAGCGCCAGGGAACAACAGTCTCGACACGGCCGCCCATAGATTCACCTTCGAGCATCTGCGAGAAAACTACCCTCCCCCGGACCGGTGCAGGATCGCGAGGCATACCCCAGAGATCAGGTTCATCGGGCCATCGGTAGCGGGGCCCATCACGATCTTCCCTCAAGAAGTAGAGCCGTGACAGATCCGCATTATCTGACACTATCAAGTCAAAAGTCCATGTTGCGAGCGTGCCCGCCATTACTTCTCCGTTTGCAGACAACCCGGAAACGGACATCTCACGAGCTTCCCAAGCTTCAGGGATCTCTAGGTCTACCATTGGATTCGTTAGGTGAAAATCACCACCATTCCAAAGGTGTGCTTGGACTTGGACGGCTTGACCCGGGACAAGAAGGTCATCTGCCACCCTAACATCGAAGGTGACAGCCGATGCGGCCATCAATGCTTGCGTCGCTAGAGTTCTCTTCTTCGCGAGTGTAATCATGAACTCTTGGTCAGCTACCGCACCGGCCGCTGCTCCCGCGAGCACTAGATGTTCAAGTGCCTCTGCCAAATCTGGCACAATTGCAGAGGGACTCAGCCCGAAAACCCCTCGCGCCCTCGTGACGGATGCCCGATAAGCTTCAAGGTGCGGGAGAATCCTAGCACCCAGGCTGCTATCGAGTCGGGCTGTGATACCTACCAACGTGGTATCGATACCCGAAAACATCCCATCACCAGACCCATCAATGTGAGTGTTGACAAGAGTTAGGCCCGTGTCCTGGGGCCCGAATGGCTGGGGCGCACCCATATCCTGTGACCGATGTTGGCTTCGGCTTTCCATTGCAAGCTGGAACAAAGAGCGACCTAGTAGCGGATCATGACTCCCAGTATTGATGACTGTGATATCGTCGTCAGTGCCCCCTCTACCACCGAAAAAGCGTCTTCGAGATGTCTCGTACAGTTTTGCTGGCCTCCAAGGCTCAACACCGTGTTCAAACTGTTCCGTGAATTGGCTGCGATCTCCAGCAGCTCCAAAAACCTCCCGTGCTATGATCCCAGAAGCTTGATGCTGCCCATGCCCGTCACGTGGGGTGCCGCTGAATTCTGACACAATCACATGTGGTCGAAATTTTCTTACAACCCATGTCACATCTTCGAGGAGTTCTTCACGAGACCACAGTGACAATGCCTCGTCGGCACTCTTAGAGAATCCATAGTCGAATGCTCGGGTGAAGAATTGCTGCCCACCATCCAAAGTACGAGCAGCCTCTAGTTCACCTGTACGGATAACGCCCAGGCCTTCCCAGAGCTCAGGACCAATGAGGTTTTGGCCGCCGTCACCACGAGTCAGTGCGAGATAAGCGACCTCAACGCCCCAGCCTCTAGCAAGGGCAGTGAGAAGACTCGTGTCCTCATCATCCGGGTGAGCACCGATGATGAGGACACGCTTTACTCCATCCAACTGGCGAAGCAAGAGACCTGTCGGGACTATCCCGGTGCCTCTCATTGACTGGGCATCTACACTCGGTGGAATAGCAATGAGCGCCAACACACTCAGCGCTGTAAACCGCTTAACCCACACTCTGCATAGCCTCATCATGGTTCCTATCGGAAGGCGTAGGTGTCGAGACCAAAGACTAGTAAAGATAGACGCTGGAGTCTCACGACCGATACCCATAACAAACGGGCACCCAGAACGGTGAGAGCATAGTTGGCTCACGTCACTCCCCTTAGCTTTCCTTTGGCCATGGTAAAGCAAGAGATGCTGGAGCCTGTGACTTCCCTACCCAACCTGCTAACGCTAATAAAGTGAGGAGGTAGGGAAACGCTAGGAATAACTGATAAGGGACATCCAGCCCGAGCGTTTGGGCTTGAAATTGAAGCGCTGATGCCGCTCCAAAGAAAAGTGCAGCGAGAAGAACAAGGAATGGATTCCACCGACCTAGTACAACTACCGCAATCGCGATGAACCCGCGTCCAGCGCTCATGTTCTCAGCAAAAGTGCCGGCGTGTGCAAGAGCAAGGTGTGCGCCGGCTATACCCGCAAGTGCACCACCAAAAACCGTTGCCCAGAAACGACTCTGCTTCACCCGCACACCAGCGGCTGCAGCTGCATCTGGCTCCTCTCCGACAGCTCTTAATTCCAAACCCCACTCTGTACGGTAGACGAAATACCAGAGCGCTGGTGCCAACAGATACGTGAAATACGTAGTTGGCGCCTGATTGAAGAGGGCCGACCCGATGATTGGAATGTCCGAGAGTAATGGGATTGGAACCGAAGACAGAGTAGGCAAGGTTAACGCCGTTCCCGTGGTCCCGAAGCGAGACTGGTATATCGCACCTGTGAACCCTAGGCCACCTAGAGTTATAGCAGTCCCGGTGATGATCTGATCGGTCCCCAGACCGACAGCAAACCCCGCAAAAATCATCGCTACTAATGCGCCTGCTAGTGCACCAACCAAAATCCCCCCACCAGGACCACCAATGGCGAGAGCTCCAAGGGCACCTCCGAGTGCACCCGCAATCAATGAACCCTCAAGACCTATGTTGATGACCCCACTACGCTCAGTAATCGTCTCTCCCATCGCAGCTAGTGCAAGTGGAATGCCCAGGCGGACCGATGCTTCTAAAAATGCGACAACTGCGATCAACTCAGGCACCGAATCGCCTCCTGATCTGATCTCCGGACAAAACAAACAGGATTACAAGCGCTTCGACTGCACTCACCCACGCTGCAGGTACACCAGCTTCTCGTTGCATCGCCCCAGCTCCTGCTTCCAAACCTCCGAAAAGTAGACCAGTAAAAACCACCCAAGCAGGATGAAGGCCAGCCAATAGGGCCACAGCAATCGCTGTGTAGCCCCAGCCAGGTGAGAGTCCTTCATAGAGTGCGAATGTCACGCCAGTGATTTCGATTCCGCCGGCCAGACCGGCAATCGCACCAGAACTAAGGAAAACGACTAGTAGAACCCGCTTGCTTTCGATCATCCCTGAGACACGTGCCGCTTCAGGAGAAGCCCCAACTGCACGAGCCTGAAAGCCAAAGTGGGTCCAGCGCAATCCAATCCAAAGTATTACACCCAAAAGCAGTGCAATCAGAAAACCGGCATGTAGTCGTGTGCCTTCCACCAGCACAAATAGCCTTGCAGCATCACTGATAGGATCAGTCTGAGGAAAGACGCCACGGGTTTCCTGAAGCGGACTGTGGACCACGAATGCTGCAAGATAAATCCCCACGAAATTCATTAGAATCGTCGGAATTACCTCTCCGATGCCTAGCCTTACCTTCATGAACGCGGGTATGGCGGCCCATACAGCCCCTGCTAGCAAGGCGGCAACTAGTGTAGCTGAAGTAAGAAACCACCCTGGAGCGTTGCCCCAGCTTAGGCCCACCCAGGCGGCCGCGATTGCGCCAGCATAAAGCTGGCCTTCCGCTCCGATATTCCACACCCCTGCCCGAAACGCCAATGCGACCGCAAGTCCTGTGACTATCAATGGGACTGCACGGACCATTGTGACTGAAAATATCGCTGTCCCACTACCGAAAGACCCTTGAAACATCGCTGCGCCAGCAACTAGGGGGTCATACCCTCCAAGCCATAGAGATCCTGCGGCTATGATACCGGTAGCGAGCAAAGCCAAAACGGCGACAGCCAGCTGATCAAATCGCCTCATTTCAGTGGGTCTCAAGCCTGCTACCCAACATCATAGCGCCAACAGTTTCTCGAGAATCATGCACAGATGGTACAGGGGTCAGCTTGCCACGCAGAATCACGAAGACGCGATCTGCTACCTCGAGTATTTCGTCTAGGTCCGTCGAGATCAGTACGACACCAGAAGCTGTATCATGTGCCAACCTTTTCAGCTCCTCGCGGACGAATGCTGTTGCCGTAAAGTCCAGTCCCCTTGTGGGATTCTCTGCAATTAAGAGTTCAGGCAACTGGGAAAGCTCTCGACCTACCACCAATCTTTGCTGGTTTCCACCAGAAAGTTCACGCGCAAGAGTTTGCCCAGCTGAGGACCTTACATTGAATCGGGACCGGATCTTGGTGGTGTGTAACTCGATTAGACTCCAACGAAGCAGAGGACCCAAGCGAAACTTTGGGTCACGGTGCAACGCTAAGGCCATATTTTCCGTGAGATCAAAATCTGCTGCCAATCCCTCCCGAGTACGATCCTGTGGGATGAAACCAACGTGCTCAGGAATCTCTAGCTTGCCTGAGGCCACCTCCTGGCGGCCGGACAAGACAAGGGCTAACTCGCGCTGCCCATTACCCTCTACACCGGCCACACCGATCACTTCACCACGCAGGACCTCTAGCCCCACGTCCTGCAGAGCTAAGCCTCCCTGCGGACTGTACACAGTTATTCCCTTCAACCTAGCGACCGGGCGATTACTCAATTCTCTATTCTGAGCCAAACCATCTGAGTTCTGACCGAGCGCTGACAAAGAATCGGGGGTCACAGGCGCATCTCCGTCCCCGCTAGAGGACCCAACCATAGCATCGGTCAAGATTGCTGTATCTACATCAGCCCTGGCAGCAGTCATCACAGTGCGTCCCTGTCTTAGCACTGTGACACGATCCGCGATTGACAATATTTCATCTAATTTGTGCGCGACGAGTACAACTGCTCGCCCCTCTTCAGCCAAATTGCGTAGAAGACGGAACAAGTGATCTATTTCCGCAGGAGCTAGCACGGCAGTCGGCTCATCAAGCACCAGCAATTGAGGGTCACGTAGCAGAGCCTTCAGGATTTCAATTCGCTGTCGATCCCCCACTCCCAATTCCTCTATCGAGGCTTCGAAGGGTACGGTGAGCCCTGTAAGTTCACTGAGCTGACTGGCTTCTTTACGTATCTCTTCTAGGTGTAATTTCCACCTGTGCCCTCTATGCCGTCGGCCGAGTGCAAGATTTTCGAGCACAGAAAGGCCCGGTACCAAAGTGAAGTGTTGGTGCACCAAACCAATCCCCATTTTCCAGGCCGCCCGTGCACTCTGTATCCTGACCCGAGACCCGCCTACTTCTACAAAACCAACATCCGGATGGATGATACCCCCCAAGATATTTAGGAGCGTGGTCTTACCGGCACCATTCTCCCCTAAGATCCCGTGGATTTCACCTGAATGAATTTCAAGATTTGCGCTGTCGAGTGCCTTCACATGTCCAAAATGACGGATGATGCCATCAAGGCGTGCAAGAACCTCAGTCATGACCCGCCGATCTCACCCTCTATAAATGAGACCTTCGGAACTTCAAATGTTCCGCTACGAATCCGCTCTCGCACCTCTTGCATCGTCACAATGAAGTCAGCTGAGAAGATGTCGGCTACGGCCGGGTTCACGACAAAATCGATAATCTCAGTGTTAGCCCCAGCATAGATCGGTCGTCCACCTAGTTCGCCGGACTCCCAAGAAAGTGCGACCTCCAGAAATGCCTGTGGGATACGGATAACCGCGCTACCCAAGATCACTTCTGGTGCAATCTGGTTTTGGTCACG
>CAJWPN010000032.1:0-26126 GCA_913045345.1 uncultured Gemmatimonadales bacterium | reverse complement strand
ACGTTATGAGTTCGTTCTTGGCACCTTCCGTATCCTGCAGGACAATAGATTGGTGTACAGATTCAATTTGTTCTGCAGCCTGTGCACCAAGAGTCTCACGATAACCGTTGTAGTAGACTACACCTGCGATGGCGATCACTACTGCAACCCCTAGAATCGTTACGAGTTGTTGATTGGCACGGGCCCAATTCCCAACCTCTAGAACCCTGGCAATAAAAACATCATCAGGATCGGTCGAAGCTTCCTGATATGTCCTGCGAGAGCCAGGGTGACGCTTAGCCATAATGCAAATTCCTACTGATTCTGGTGATCGATTAGGAAGTCAGGAACGAAGAGAAAAAGCTAGGCGGGACAAGGATTTAGGTCAACGAGAACACTATTCGGTGGGTTCCTTCACGTCGTATCCCGCCAAAGCCCAGAGCTCCTGTGGCTTAAGGAGCTGGAAACATCCATTAGGCTTTGTTCCGATCACACCATCATACAACCAGTCATTAATGAGCGTTGTTGTAGTAGCCCTGTGAGCTCCTGCCAAGTCAGCTAAAACTTGGTGTGTGAATCGAACTGATAGGTCGATTTCCCGTCCGGTCTTGTCTCCACATCGTACGCCCAGATCAAGAAGGACCTCAGCAAGTCGCTGTGATGCGGTTGGGCCTCCTGATCCTCCTTGAGCATGCCTAAGGCGATGCAACTCGCGCTCCACACCTTCTAAGTACGCGTTTAGACTCTTTTTTGCCGTCTTGAGCCCGGCCAAAACCTTACCTTTGGGCAGAGGAAATACAGTGCACGTCGAACCTGCAACTGCGCCGTATCTCCGATGTCCCTCTACAAATGCCTCATCCCCAAAAATTTCCCAAGGGACCGCTACTGAGACAGTCCGGTCCCCGGCTCCTTTCTCCATACCTGGAAGCACCAACCGGATAAATCCAGTGTGGACTAAGAACACATCACGAGCAGGGTCACCAGGTGTGTATAGTGAGCGCCCTTTTACCAAATTTACAGGAACAGAATGTTTGACTAAGCGGAATAGTTTTCTGTCTCGAACGGGAACAAGATGCAATGGCATTCTAGATACTCGCTACAGAGTCTGCCCTACCCCGCCTAAGCGCGGGGTGAAGGGACAATAAGATTGCGACAATGATAATTGGCATTGAAACCAGAGTTGCTAGTTGGGGGCCGATCGAGTCTCCAAGCACGCCAGTACCAAGCACGGCAATCGAACCCGTGGCCCAGGCTAGGCCCATCACGATACCGGAGCTTACTGCTGCTGCGCCAGGCATCATTTCTTGGGCCATAACAACAATCGGAGGCAGCGTGGCCATCGCGAGAAATCCAGCTACTGCAGTTGCTACGAGGCCTAGTCCAGTCTGAGGGCCCATCCAGATCGCAAATAAGTGTGCAGGAAGTGCCCAAAAACAGAGGTGTGCAAGCAGGGATGCTCGGTTGACGCGGTCAGCCAAAAGCCCACCTGCAACGGTGCCAAACGCCTGCGCGCCCAAGTAAACCGAGAGCGCCACCGCACCTAAAGTTTCTGAGCCTCCAGAATGTGCAACGATGATGGGCTCCATTGTCAGAAAGGCTCGCTGAACGAATGCCATTGTGGCACTGATTCCGAAGATTAAGCCTAATGGCCCGGAGAAATGTTTGAGGACCATCCCAAGGCTAGGTGGAGCACTCGCTTGAGCAACTTCGGCACGTCCGCTAGGAAGACCGAAGAAGAATATGGGCATCAGGATGACAACCGGTAGCATAGCGAGCCAAAGTCCTTCCATGCCGCGCCATTGGACTAACCCCACTGCCGCCAAGGGCCCGACCGCAAACCCTACTGAACCACCGAACGAAAAGATGGAATATCTAGCTCCTCCACCCTTCCCTTCTGAAATGCTAACTGCGTACGAAGCTCCCGGTGGGTGGAATGCTGCACTCCCTAATCCACCCAAGGCCAAAAGCAAGACCAACATCCAGAATGAGCCTGCAAAACCGATCGATGCTACAAAAACTCCTGATATGAGTGGGCCAGCGACTGCCAAGATTCTGCGCCCCTTTCGATCGGCCAAGTAGCCAAATATCGGCTGCGGGAGCGCCGACGCTATTGAAAAGCTCACCGACAAAGTTGCAGCCATAGCTATCGACAATCCAAGGTTATCCATGATCCTTGGAAGGAGTGGTGGGACAAAGGAAGCGTACGCATCGTTAAGACCGTGAGCACAGGACATGATGATCGCGATCCGAATCGACGATGATCGATTGCTTCGTGGTTCCCTTGAGGGGTTAGCGGATAACACAGACAGGGCGCTCGCTAAATCAGGACATAAACGGCCCGAACGATAATCCAGGACCCCACCCGCCACCACCGCCCCTGGCGTTCTTTACATCTCCACACCAACGTGAGGTAGATGCAGACCCTATCCTACCGGACATCAATATGACGCTTCAAGGACAACGATCGATCCTGACACCGTTCATAGTCGCCCTGGCAATGAGCCTCACATCATGCGCTGCGCCTGACTCACCCGACCGAGAGTCCGTCACATCGACATCATACGCACCACAGAATAGGCCAGACATACGAGGGGTAAATGGAGCTGTCTCAGCAGGACATCCATTGGCTGCACAAGCAGGTCTAGCAGTACTTCAGGATGGCGGAACCGCAACAGATGCGATCATCGCGATGGCAGGTGTCCTGGCAGTTGTGCGACCGCATATGAATGGTGTTGGTGGCGATGCTTTTGCCATCTTCTTTGACGGTGCTACCGGTGATGTTACTGCACTTAATGGTAGCGGCCGTTCTGGTGCACTTGCGACACCCGAGTTCTTCACGAGTCAAGACCTCTCCGAGATACCCGGTACAGGTGCTCTTTCGGTGAGCGTTCCAGGCACTGTCGCCGCGTGGTTGGATGCCCATGAGCGCTATGGATCAAAGCCATTCGATCAACTATTAGAGCCAGCAATTGGATACGCGGCCAAAGGGTTCCCTGTTTCAAAGAGACTTGCTCAAGACTTTGAGTCTCAGGGCAGCGCCTTGAATGAGCCTGGAAAACACCTTTACCTGCCCGGCGGCAACGCACCGCCCGTTGGTACCCTCCTCAAGAATGAAGCACTGGGCACCACCCTCCAAGGAATCGCAAGTGAGGGGCGGGAAGGATTCTATACAGGAGAGGTTGCCAAACGTTTGGCTGCACTCATCGAAGAGTTAGGTGGCCACCTTCGTACTGAGGACTTTGCCGCTCACACGTCAAGCTGGGTTCCACCTCTTAAGGGCGACTATCTGAATCATACTTTTCTCGTGATGCCTCCTAACACCCAGGGAGTTGCACAACTCTCTTATATGGAAATGGCCAAGGCTCACTCTATCGAATCATTGGGCCATAATACTGCGTCGTACCTGCACACAATGATTGAACTCAAGAAGCTGGCATTCGCTGACCGTGACCGCTGGGTAGCTGATCCCGATAAGGCGCTCGTGCCAATAGACCGCTTGTTAGATCCAAAATACCTATTAGACCGTTCAACACTCGTGAATGTGAACCGTGCCGCAGAGCAAGTAGAACCGGGATTTGGAGGTGAATCATTAGGAACGGATAACGGGTCATCTGATGATTCGGGAGATACTGTTTATCTCACTGCGGTCGACCAATTTGGGAATGCAGTCAGCTGGATCCAAAGCAATTTCGCAGGCTTCGGCTCGGGCCTCCTCGACCCTGAAACTGGTGTCTTACTTCATAATCGAGGTTCACTCTACACCCTAGAGGATGGGCACCCGAACCAGGTTGCCCCCAACAAACGTCCATACCATACGCTAACACCGATGATGGCCCTCAATAACGGTGACCTCGCATTTACTATCGGAACGCCAGGGGGTGACAGCCAAACTCAGTCTCTGCTGCAGATCGTGCACAACCTGCTTGTATTTGGGATGTCCCCACAGGAAGCCATTGAGGCACCTCGCTTCCGTTCTTCGGGAGGGCTTTCTGTGTCATTAGAGGACCGCGTTCCCTCCTCTGTTCAGTCATCCCTTTCTGGGCTCGGCCATGATCTTCGAATTATTCAAGGATGGACAGCAACATTTGGAGGAGCGCAGATGATTTATGTCGATCCTGAAACCGGAACACTTACTGCCGCAGCAGACCCACGTCGTGAAGCCTACGCACTCGCTTACTAACCAACTTAGATCTAGCCAATTACAAGCTTAGGAGGACGTCACGATGGAGCGGATTTTCTTTGGCCTTGGGTCAATCTTAGCGGGAATAGCCGTCGGTCTTGGCGCTTTCGGGGCTCACGGTCTAAGAGGAATCCTAAGTCCCGAAGATCTTGTGATATTTGAAACTGGTGTTCGATATCAGATGTATCATGCCCTGGCGCTACTTGGCGTAGCGTGGGCTGTAACACAGTGGGAGACGGTTCTACTTGAATGGTCGGGATGGCTCTTTGTATTAGGAATCCTAGTCTTTTCAGGAAGCCTCTACATACTTGTTCTAACTGGACAACGCTGGCTCGGAGCCGTGACGCCTTTGGGCGGCCTAGCACTCATTCTAGGCTGGGTTTTACTCGCGTCAGCTGTCTTTCGTGCATAAGACAACTCCAAAAGAGTGAATGAAACACTCGAACAAGCCAAAGCACTCCTAGAGAACGCACGGAGGATCGTTGCTGTAACTGGAGCCGGCATTTCTGCAGAATCGGGAGTCCCTACCTTCCGTGGCCCCGAAGGTCTCTGGAAATCTTATAGGCCAGAAGAGCTTGCTACTCCGGAGGCTTTCGCTCGAGATCCACAAACTGTATGGGAATGGTACGCCTGGCGTCGGGGATTGATAACGGCTTGTTCTCCAAACCCTGCGCACTTGGCTCTAGCCCGTCTGGCGCTGAATCGCCCCGACGTGGCGATCATTACACAGAACGTGGATGACCTCCACACACGTGCCGCGAGAGAACAAGCAGGCGTCGTAGACATCTCTCCTGCTCTACCCATCGAATTACATGGATCAATTAATCGTGATCGCTGCTCAGCGTGTGACTCTCGCCAACCAGGCTCCCTAGTAATTGATACCACTAGCACCGACACCTTACCTCAATGTGATCAATGCTCTGGCTTGATGCGCCCCGACGTCGTTTGGTTTGGAGAAGCCCTAGATAAAGCGATCCTTGAGCGAGCTTTTCGTCTTGCACGCTCTGCGGATCTTTGCCTCGTGGTTGGAACGAGCGCGTTGGTTCACCCCGCTGCATCAGTACCGCTTGCAACCATCGGTAACCGGGGGAAGCTGATCGAGATAAACCTTCAGGAAACCAGCCTTACATCCTATGCTTCCGCTCAGTTGAAGGCTCCCGCCGGAACCGTTCTCAGTGAATTGATACCTGAATAAGACGCCTCAACTAACGTGTCAGTCCTATAAGATTAATGACCCGGAGCTGAAGAAGAGATCAGGCCAAAACAGAAGCTAGGGTGTCCTTCGCAACATTGCCCCCACTGAGAAGGACGACCAGTGGTCCATCCCTAACGTCCTCAGCTTTCCAAACACCACTCTGCACCCCTGCAATGGCCACAGCCCCGCCTCCTTCCACAACCAGCCTTAGTGTCATGGCACAGTACCGCATCGCATCCGAAATCTGTTTTTCTGTCACGGTCATATGCTCATGAACTAAATCCTGGATCAGCTTGAAAGAATGTTGATTGTTCAGGCCAATACCCCCAGCTAGAGCACTAGCAAGAGTCTCTTCCTCACCCAACTCAATCGGATATCCAGCCCTCACACTTGCGAGCATTACCGCGGCATTCTCTGCAGACACCGCCACGATCCTACAGGCTTGATCCTGAGTCCCCTCCGCGAACACAGAAGCGATCCCTCCGAGGAGCCCTCCACCTGAAAGCGGAGCCAGGATTGCTGCGGGCGACTCTCCAAGTTGTTCGAGAATCTCTAGGGCAATCGTCCCCTGCCCTGCTATCACCCAAGGGTCATCGTAGGCCGAGATATATGTCCGGCCAGTTCTTTCAGAGAGTTCAAGGGCATGAGCTTCAGCTTCATCAAACGTGGAGCCGACCAAAACTGCATCGGCCCCATTCCTCTTTATGCCCTCAAGCTTCACCGGATCAACCCACTCTGGTACACAAACCGAGGCAGGAATCCCGAACTCCTTAGCTACGTAGGCAACTGCCCGCCCATGATTTCCGCTAGAACACGAAACCACCCCGCGCATCCGCTCTTGATCATTGAGTACTGATAGCCTAGCCGCAGCCCCTCGGACCTTGAACGATCCGGTCACCTGGACGCACTCCGCCTTTAACCACACAGGTCGACCAAGTTGATCTGAAAGCCCAGGAGCTCGAAGAAGGGGTGTGCGACGAGCGACCCTATCTACCGCATTAGTTACACCCTCAGAATTATACAGGTTGCTCAATGCTAATCCCGACCCAGGCTAACGATCAGCATAAAATTCCAACTCTATTCTATAATGGAGTTGGTCCGGTGCGCCTAAGAGACTATCCGGGAACGCTCCTTAAGTTCAGTGATCCAAAGGCCTGAATTAATGTCGGAAGAATAGATGCGACCCTTGAAAATCTGAGCCCCCCACGTCATTCCCCAATTAGGTGTGGTCGTATTCTCGTCCGTTGTCTTAATCACAGCGATCTCACGTCCCTGCTTATAAAGGTCGCCCCTCAATTCACCTGAAATATCTAGGACCCTTAGACCTGCCTGATAATACCCCACGTAAAGCCTGTCACCCTCAGTCCAGACGTTATGAGCTCCTGCTTCAGGGACCTCGTACTTAGCAACTTCAACCGGATTCTCGATATCACTCATATCAAGTACATGAATGTATCCTCGAGCCTCTATGGGCTGATCTGCATCCCAAACTGCTGGGAAGATCTCATCTCCAACAAAGAGGTACTGTCCATGCCGCCATGCTACGTGAGTATTTCCAACAGGATACTTGAATTGGCTCACTAGAACTGGAGCACGTGGCGTACCCCCATGAGATCCAGCACCGACATCTAGGATCACAACACCATCATCCCAGTATGAAGCGTATGCGTATCCCTCCTGAATAATGACGTCGTGTAGCGATCGTTGCTCGTTATCTATCTGCCAGCGGCCAACTTCATTCGGAGCTTCAGGATTAGAGATATCAATGATATGAATTGCTCGAGTACCATTGTGGACTGCGTAAACCAGTTCGTTGTCACCATCGATCCAGACGTTGTGAACTCCCCCAGTAAGTGTCTCCGTATACTCACCTAGAACGGTCGGATGTGCTGGCATAGCCAAATCTAGGAGTACCATCCCGTTACGGCGGCTTGACGCCCCCTCTCGCGTGACGATCCCCAATCTGCTGTTCGGATGAATCTTCACATCATTGATTCTCCTCGCATCCAGCTGGATTGAGTCGGTGAGCATTGGGTTTGAAGGATCAGTCACATCCCACACCTTCATCCAGTCATGCATGAAAGTGCCTATGTATGCATAGTCACGTCCGTCTACACCTTCGAATACCCAGACGTCACCCGAGTGATGCTCTGAGATCGGGCCGCGCCCAACTTGAAGTAATTCTGCATCCGCACCTCGTGATTCAACGCGCACAACTGCACTCAATACAGAACTCTCTCCGAGTCGGGCTGATACACGGTATGTCCCAGGCTCCTCAGCAACGAAGACCCCCTCACCGTTGTCATCTTCTACTTGGGCACCTGTTCCGGTTACCGACCACTCAGGAAAGCCCTGGACTTCACCATCTGGGGACCGGACCAAGGCCTGCAACCGTACCACATCTCCCGTCCGGACCTGGGCTTCGGTAGGAGTGAGTGAATAGGAAAGTCCTGGGTCCGCCCTCACATTGATCACTGTCCCACCTCGCACCGTCCCAGTCGAGGCACTGAGCCGGGCAGTTCCTTCCGCGCGAGCGAAGACTAACCCAGCTGGGTCGACAACCGCGACTGACTCATCCGAACTCGCGTAGGCAAGCTCCGGATCATCTACGACTTCTCCGAGTCGATTCCGTGCAATCACCTGAAGCGGTAGAGCTTGTGTCGCATACGGCTGATCATTCGCTAGTTCCACTGAGAGCTCTGCAGCGGGCAATGCACGGATTACGATCGTCACTGAACCACTCGGTCTTCCTCCGATGACCGCACTGACACGTGCCATTCCAGGATTCAAAGCAAGAACTCGACCCATCTGATCAATTGTCGCGAGTTCAGGTGTCGATGAAATCCAACGCACTGGCATTCCACTAATAGCTCGACCTGACCCGTCAAATGCACGTGCACTCAGTTGCGCCGTAGCCTGAACTTCAATCTCGGAACGCTCCGGGGTTACCTCTACCCTAGCCGGAGCCGTCTGGAACAGTGTTAGGATTCCCGCAACTGCAACCGCGTTGATCATGGCCCACTCCCATTGCATGCTTTGGATAGACCCTTGCCCAATCAAGATGGGAGTCGGGTCTGTCATCGATTAAGTGAGTTTGGTGCTCACTTCAAACGCCAAACTCTCTCGCTAGCTGCGATTCTGCCCTGGCAGTGTGGCGCCACTAGGTGTGAAGAGGCAAGACGGGGCCACAATAAGAACAAAAATCATCGACCAGGTAATCTCTTGGCGATATTGTTGAGTTATCGGGGGTCCTTAAGCGAAATTCAGTTTTGTGGAACTCTCAAAGAACCTGCACGTAGACTTCATGACTTGACCAAAACCCGACCTCGCGGGTTCTTGCAGTTAGATCAACGACGATTAGATGGGTGCGGAAGGACTTCGCGCACTGAATCACAACACGGAGATGTTATTCATGAAGAGGATATCCCTAGCCTCGATACTCGCCCTGCTGGCATTAGTGCCGAGCACCCCAGTTGCTTCACAAGCGTTCGGCAACGCTATCGCTGTGGACGGTGATGAGGTTTTTGTAGGCGAAGCTACCTACGAAATGCGCTCTGGTGTCGTCTACGTATTCGGACGGGACCCATCCGGAAATTGGATTCAGACCCAGAGAATCGAGCCGTCCAGTGCGGAACCAGGTGATCGTTTCGGAATTGGATTGGCTAAATACGAGAACACGCTACTCGTCTCAGCAACAAGAGCCGATGAAGGGGCTGGTGCGGTTTATGTATACCAAGCCCAAGGTGGCACTTGGATTGAATCAGGGCGACTTGAAACCACAGACCGAAGTCCTGCCGACAGCCTCGGCACAGGACTGGCTATGAATAATGATTGGATCATGGTCGGGACAATCGCTCAGGACGATCGAACGGGGGCAGCTTATGCCTTCCGCCGTGAAGGAGAATCCTGGGTTCAACATTCCAAGATCAGACCTGCTGATATTGATGAAGGAGACACCTTCGGCTCTCGCATCGCTCTTCAGGGAAATCAGATGCTGATCTCAGCTCCTTTCGGCTCAGATGGTGAAGGTAGGGTCTATAGCTTCACCTATCGTGAAGACTCGGACACCTGGGAAGAGATGGGGCAATTGCAGGCACCAGCTCTTAGTGACCAGACAATGTTTGGAACTGACATCGCAATCGGGGATGGCTTCTCACTAGTTGGAGCCCCAGGAGCTGGAATGGGTGCGGTATTCGTCTATGGACTTTCCGGGGACATGTGGCAACTGGCATCTCTTCTATACCCGTACGAGTCAACTGGCGGCGCAATGGAATTTGGTGGTTCTATCGCCCTAGATGGAAACTCTGCCCTGATCGGCGCCTTCAGCGCAGTCCAAGGACAGGGACGGGTGTTTTCTTATACGTTCAATCCAGAAACTTTTGAATGGAATGCAGCTGCCAAGATCTCCTCAGATGAGGATGGAAGGGCTTTCTTCGGAAGGACCGTAGGTCTTGGAGGTAATATCGCTGTGGGTGTAGCAAACGGTGCTGACCGTGGTGCTGGAGCTGCTTGGGTATTTGAGCGAGTGGATGACGACTGGACTTCTGCCGGCAGGATCACAGGTGACGTGCTGGGTATGGACGCAATCACAGGTGACGAGGTGTCCTGCTCGACGGACGGTGAGGCTTCAGGTTTCGACTGTGAATCAGTTGACCTTGTTTCGTTTTTGCCCGTGGCTCAAATGGGTGCTGACCGTGGAATCGTAACGAACGATGTCTGGGGCTGGACTGATCCTGAAACGGGACAAGAAATCGTACTGGTAGGCATGTCTAACCAAACAGCCTTTGTTGATGTAACAGACCCGGGTATGCCAACCTACCTCGGTCGACTTCCAATGCCGGAGAGTGCTAACGCCTCAACTTGGAGGGACATGAAGGTCTATCAGAATCACATGTTTGTGGTTTCTGATGGAGCAGGAGAACATGGGATGCAGGTCTTTGATTTAACCCGACTCAGGGGGCTAGACGGGTCGGATCCACAAACCTTCACTAGTGACGCGCATTACGATCAAATCGCAAGCGCACACAATATCGTTATTAATGAAGAGACCGGATTTGCGTATTCGGTAGGCAGCAGTGGAGGAGGGCAAACATGTGGTGGAGGACTCCACATGATCAACATTCAAGATCCCGTGGCTCCGGTGTTCGCTGGTTGTTTTCAAGATATGTCAACAGGTCGGCAACGGACTGGCTACTCTCACGATGCGCAGTGCGTGATATATCACGGTCCGGATGCTGACTATCAGGGACGTGAAATTTGTCTTGGCTCTAATGAAACCGCGCTCTCGATAGCTGACGTGACTGACAAGTCAAATCCAATCGCCATCGCAATGGCATCCTATCCTAATGTCGGATACTCACATCAGGGATGGCTCTCGGAAGATCAGTCCTACTTCTTCATGGGAGACGAACTGGATGAAAGCGGCGGTAACGTAACGAACACTCGGACGCTCATATGGGACCTCGCTGACCTAGATGATCCAATCCTAGCTAGAGAGTTCATGGCCGAAACAAAGGCAACGGATCACAATCTCTATATTCTAGGGAACACGATGTACCAATCCAATTACAAAAGTGGATTAAGGGTCCTGGATATTTCAGATCCTGAAAACCCCCAACTAGTAGGTAATTTTGATACTGTACCCTATGGTGGGGATGACGCATCTATGACTGGTTCGTGGTCGAACTATCCATACTTCAAGAGCGGAGTTGTAGTGGTGACGAGTAGCCGCGAAGGGCTTTTCGTCGTTAGATACCGTCCACGGACAATCTCGGAGTAAGCTTTATGTTCCGGGTAGCAGAGTCACTGGGGCACCACCTTCGGGTGATGCCCCAGTTCTTGCTCCTTAGTGTCGTCTTATTTCAAGCCCCGACGTCTTTAGCTGCCCAAGACCTTCTCTACGTAGCCAGCCAGGAAGAGGTGACGGTCTCTGTAATTGATACGAAAAGTAATGAGCTACTTGAAACAGTTGATCTAAAAACACTGGGTTTCACCGAATCAGCTAAGGCACATCATACGGCCGTGGAACCAGACGGCTCTTTTTGGTATGTGTCGCTGATCTCTGCAGGAACAGTTCTAAAGTTCGATCGACAAAATAGACTTGTTGCCCGGGCGAACTTTGAAGCACCAGGCATGTTGAGCTTGGACCCGACATCCGATCGTCTTTATGTGGGGCGTTCGATGGCAGCGGTAAACCCACCTCAACGCATCGGTGTAATACAACGGAGTTCAATGCAGATAGAAGAAGTCGACGTCTTTTTCCCACGACCACACGCATTGGCTGTAGACCCCCTCGGAGAAAGATTCTTTACCGCCAGCTTAGGTCAAAACACTGTTGCTTATGCCCCCCTAGGTGTTGAAGAAGTCGATCTCTATAACATTGACGGCACAACTCATACGCTGGTGCAATTTGCTTTATCTCCGGACGGTGACTGGATGGTCGCCGGAGGTCAGCTGAGCGGAGAATTATTGATTTTTGACCTAAGTAATCCTCAACCCACTCTCGTCAAATCAATACCCGTCGGTGGACAGCCTTGGCATCCTTCATTTAGCACTGATGGAACAACTGTCTGGGTGCCCAACCAATCAGCGAATACCGTGACTGTTGTTGATACAGGTACCTGGACAGTAATTGATGTAATTCGACATCCGGCTCTCGCGGAACCACATGGATCAGCCGTATCCCCAGATGGAAGTACAGTCTACGTATCCGGGCGCAACGTGGCTGGTACATACCGATCCACCAATGGTGACAAAGCTCGCCCAGGTACCGTCGTCGCAATCGATACCAATACACGTTCTGTAATCGCAGTCATTGAGGTTGGTCGCTACGCAGCTGGTATGTCGGTCACATCAAGCATGAACCGGAACTGATGACCTCCTGCTCACCTCCTTCTGAAATCCGTAGTGCTATCCCGGTAATCTGCACACTTAGCACCTGCCTCTTTTTGATCAGCTGTGGAGTTCGAATGGAGGAAAACCCCTCATCGCAGGTACAACCAGCTAGATACGAACAAGGGATGAGTGAGAACAACGGCCTTGCTATGCCTGAGTATATACGCCGCGTCTCCCCTTTCCCTACCGTAGATCAGTCTGGCCAAGAGTACGAGCACCCGTTTCTCGGCGGCTTCAATATGCCACGCCCCCAACTCTTGGATATCGATGGTGATGAGGACAGCGATCTCTTTGTCCAAGATGTTTCAGGTAGCATCATGTTCTTCGAGAACCGCCCGGGAGAAAGCCCTCAATTCCTCTGGAGAACTGATCGATACCAAGATCTAGAAGTGGGCGAGTGGTACCGATTCGTCGACCTAGACCTAGATGGAGATCATGATCTGCTCGCTGAGCAACCGTTCAGCTATGTGAGATACTATCGCAATGAAGGCACGCCTCGAGAGCCTCGATTTGTTGAGACAGTTGACAGCCTAAAAGACGTTGACGGTAAACCGCTCTTTTCTGACCGGCAGAATATCCCAAATGCAGCAGATATTGATTGCGACTCTCAGGTCGACCTCCTTATCGGGCGTCTGGTGGGAAGAGTGACCCGATATGAGCGTATCAACTCAGATACGCCTGGTACCCCCCAGTTCGAACACGTAACTGATTTTTTCGAGGACATTGAGATAGTCGCACAACTCGGGAGCCTGCACGGAGCAAACACCATGGCTCTTGGTGACATAGATGATGATGGGGATATGGATCTTTTCTGGGGAGATTACTTCGAACCCGGGATACTATTCATCGAGAACACCGGAACATGTCAGTCACCTTCACTCGGTGGAGAACCCGTCTCATTTCCTTTATCCGAACCTCTAAAAACCAGTGGCTACAATGCACCAACGATAGGGGACGTGGATGGTGATGGGGACCAAGACTTACTAGTAGGAGCACTCGGCGGCGCATTCAATCCAAATACCACGACCACAGACAATCTCTACTATCTAGAACAATCTGAACCGGGACTCTTCACGGCACAGACATCTCGTTTCGTATCCATGATCGATGTGGGAAGTGAGAGTATCCCTGTTGTTGTCGATCTCGACGGAGATCAGGATTTAGATATTCTGATTGGCAACAAGATCGAGCAGGGTGATCCACAAAACGGGAAAGTCTACCAGCTAATTAACGAAGGGACCCCAGGATCCCCGAGATTTGAAATGTCGGGTGAATTCGATGTCGGTGGTGGCTACCATTTTCTTCCGGCTTTTGCTGACCTCGACGGTGATGCTGATCTCGACGCCGTCCTCGGGACCTGGGGAGACGAACTCCGTTTCTACGATAACCAGGCAACCGATGGATCGATTCAATTAACTCTGGTCGATTCAGCAATCGCCACCCTGACTCGAGGTCGTAACGCTACACCGACACTTGGGGATCTAGATTCTGATGGTGACGCTGACATGATCGTTGGGGAAAGCTCAGGAACACTCAACTTCTATGAAAACACCGGAACCGCCAGCAAACCAGAATTCACCTTAATCAGTGATGAATATTTAGATCTTGATGTGGGGCGCAGAAGCCTGCCCGTCCTTCACGACTTCGATAGTGATGGAGACCTGGATCTTATTGTTGGCTCAGAATCAGAAGGCATTCGCCTGCTCCTGAACGAGGGCACTCGAAATGTGCCTGAATTCACTGACTCAGGGCTCCTTCCTCTAGAACACTTCGGCTTCGCTGCACCAGCTTTTGGAGACATCGACGCTGATGGAGATGATGATATCCTCCTCGGTGGATCAGGAGGAGGGCTCTGGTTTTACGAAAACCAGAGACGCTAGAGACTCAAGGGCGCTTTTAAGCGCCGGGATAAGTTGTTCACCCATCATTACTCTCCCGAATCCGAACTCATAATCTGATCCCATTCGTCCTGGGTCATTTCCTCGGATGAAACAGTCTCTGTAGATATGAGGGAGTGAAGAAGAACTCCCACAACCAAAACGATGAAAATCAGCAAATAAATCATATCTTTATTTAGCGTTGACAATAAGAAAAACGATTGTTTCAGGAGTTATAGATATGGGATCATTAGATCTGAATGAGTTTTACTTCTGGAAGTGAATCAGAAAGTGGCATGTCATACTGATCATTGTTCTTATCGTGGTCATTTATTGGTGGGCAGGCTAATTCTCATAAGAACTAGTTAGTTGAACTCATTCCCTCGGCCAGTGCCATCCTGAACGTGTACTAGCTGACCACACAATTCGGGACACGGCCTTCGTGAACATCGAGGATGGCGTCGATAACGAGGTCACTCATCGCGCTACGAGCTTCAGTCGTGGCACTGCCCAGGTGAGGAGTAAGCGTCACATTTACATGTGCCTTCAATTGCTCGGCCACATTTGGAGGCGTCTCGAATACATCTAGAGCAGCAGCTGCTATGAGATTTGTTTCGAGAGCAGCGATAAGATCAACTTCTTTAATGACCGGACCCCGACCGATGTTGACCAAGATTGCGCTTGTCTTCATTCGCTCAAAAGCCTTGAGATCGAATAAGTGGTGGCTTTCTTTGTTTAAGGGAGCTGTAATAACGAGAAAATCAGAGTGCTCCAGCAATCCGTCGAAGTCTACCGCTGAGAGGTGAAGCCTAGTTTCAACCTCGTCCGGAAGCCGACTGCGATTGCAGTACAGAATTCGCATCTCGAAACCGCCTGCCATTCGGGCTATGGCTTGGCCAATACTTCCGCAACCTAAAATGCCAAGCGTCTTCCCATTCAACTCGGACCCCAATAACAGATCAACCTTCCAACCAGAGAAATCCCCTGCCTTGACCATGTGATCGCCTTCAATAATTCGGCGGGACGTGGAGAGCAGAAGGCCCATTCCCATTTCAGCCGTGGACTCGCTCAGGACATCTGGGGTGTTTGTTACAGTGATCCCCTTACTCTGTGCATATGACACGTCGATGTTGTCGCAACCAACCCCTAAATTGGAAATTACTTTCAGTTGTGGAGAGGAATCTATAATGTGGCGGTCTACGCTGAGGCTCGTCATTGTTACGATACCCCAAGCATCTGTCACGGCGTTTGAGAATGCCGCCTGATTCATCACTTCATCTTTTGAATACTCGACCCTGAAATGGTCAACCAACCTGCTAACAGAGTTCCCGATCAAGGGGCCCGTGATAAGTACTTTGTCCATAAACTGACCCATCCTAATTATGTCTCATAAGGTTAGTCGACACTTGCGGATCGAAGTAGCAAGCTACGACCGTAAAATCCGACAATTCGTTCCCGGCTATGAAACCATGTTGGGAATTGCTTCGGCATTAACCGCTGAAGTCAAACCCGGACATGTCTTGGACCTTGGGTCTGGTTCAGGCGGGCTCTCCGAATCCCTTCTCAGCTATCCTGAAATCGGAATCGTCGAATTGTGGGATATTGACCCAGAAATGCTAGAGCACGCAAAGATACGACTCTCTGCATACGGTGAACGTGCTCGCTTTGAATTGAGTTCATTCAATGACCCATTTCCAACCTGCGATGCGATCACCGCATGTATCTCTCTACACCATGTGCCAAGCCTAGAAAAGAAGCAGGCTCTCTATCAAAGAGCATACAACGCTCTCCGACCAGGTGGGATCTTCGTAAACGCAGACGCGGCAGTCCCCACTCATGGCAAAGAGAAAGAACGTCTTTACCGATATTGGGCTCGCCACCTAGTTGCTAGCGGAATCCCAGAAGAGAGGGCTTGGCAACACTTCGAAGAATGGGCTGAAGAAGATTCGTATTTCTCCCTCACGGAGGAACTCGCAGCTCTCACCGCAGTCGGATTTGACGCTCATTGTGCATGGCGCGAAGGGCCCAGTGCTGTGATTCTAGGACGACGCTTATAGTCCCCCACCTCAGTAGCCAGACACCCCCATCTACATAGAAGCAGAGCACACCGGAAACCCAATCCTTTAGTTGTTAGCGGTGCCTTGTGGGTCCCTATTGCCGTGGCGAGATCGCCCGATCAATGATCGAGGCCACAGTGGAGAGGATCAGTCCATAACTAACCAATAAGATCCCAGTACTCCATAGATGGCTGCTATTAGCCATGACATCGAGGCGCGAAGCACTTATCAGGACTAGAGGGACAAAATAGAGAATGCCATTCCAGCGCCCTAGCCTGCTCATTCGTAAGTCTTTCTCACGGTGCATCCAGTACGAATCCAAGACGTATTGCGTAAAGGCACACACAATAAGAATTGGAAGCACAATCGATATGTCTCCAGCTAGCGCGGCTCCCCCTAGCCCACCTGTTACAAACAGGAAATCTGTAGTGTGATCAAAGAGTCTCCCCTTAGGGGATGCGGTCTCACTCAGTCGGGCTACGATGCCATCGAAATAGTCTGTGGCGATACCCAGACCTATAAAGATCAGTAGCCACAAACCGGGAAATAACTCTGGTTGTGCGAGACCCAGTGAGACGGGCACCACCAGAATTAATCGAAAACTCGTGAGAAGATGGGCGATCACTGATCGAACATTTCACGCTGCGCACGCCTCAAGAACAATAGTCCAATCGTGGCGTTGAAAAATATGAAAAAGTTGTGCTGTACAAGCCCAAAGGCAGCTACTTGACCCTCGTTACCAGGGAATAATATGACCCACGAGGTTATAGCAGCCGCACGCATCGGAGTCGGTACCGTGGCCGCGAAAAATATGACCGGCAGATATCCAAGCATCTCGACAGACGACGCCTCGACACCGAAGAAATTGAGAGCAACGGTATAAACCACCACGGCCGAAAGGAGTGCTGGAGAACGCAGCAAAAAGAAGCCCCAATAGTGCCGTATGCGGGCTAACTTAAAAGCATGGAGAAGCCGCTTATCACGTAGTTTGCTTTTGGGCAAAAGCTTGCCACGGAAAAATGCGATCCAAAGCACCATGAATACAACGGCACCAAGTGCTATCGGGGGTATCAGGCCAAAGCCTTCCGGAAGTGTCTCCCGGCTGACAACAAATCCAATCGTGGCCCAAGCCAGCAGATAAAACATCTCGCAAAACATGATAAAGAGCATGACCGAGCCAACCTCCCATCCTGGGACTCCGTCTCGCTTATTGAGGTAATAAGCCATAGCACCTTTGCCGATCTGCTCATTGAAGATCGAGATGATGTAAGCGCTAGCCCGGATTGGTAGGATATCCCGATAGGGTATCTCCTTCACGAACCACTTCAGCGAGCGGGCTACGACCAAGGTATCAATGGCTAGATACAAACATGAGTAGGTCATCATCAACAGCAGCCACGGTACCCAATTTACATTGGCGAATACCTGGGACATGTAGTCAACAAGAGAAAGACCCTCCCGTGCAGCAGCACCAACTAGACGGTAATAGAGATAGACAAAGCATAACGTCGTGATGACAAAGACGATGATGCGTCTCCAAAAACTCGGCCTCGGAACTGACCCGGACCCATCAGCTTTCTGTGGATTCATCAATCTTCATCTAAGTCAGAAAGAATCTTCTCTAGGGTTGTAGCCAATGGAGTTAGCTGAATACCTAATTCAGTGTCCGCATTCACTTCTACTGATTCATCAGCAATCAGGACATCTATGACCGTCGGTGAGACACCCCCTCCTTTGATTCTACTCCGTATGGCTGCCCCGGTTTTAGCGACCCAAACAGGCATCGTACCTATCGATAGGGATCGCCCCATCATTTTGGCAGTTCGGGATACCAACTCGCGGTATTGTAGAGATTCTGGTCCAACCAAAGTGTAGGTCGATATACCTTCTCTTCGAGTCTTGATTGCAGACAAGATTGCCCTGCTCAAATCATCAAGATCAAGTGGACGCATCTTATAGCAGCCACCGTCCAATAATCTGACCTTCTTCTGCTTAGCCACACGGATAAGCCCAGCAGCGCCTGCCGTATTTCGGCCGAGAAGAATTGGAGTGCGGATAATAGTTGATGGCACTCCCGATTCCGTCACTAACCTCTCAGCATCTCCTTTTGACCTAAGGTAGCGGTTGGGAGAATCTGGATCCGCGCCAATAACGCTCACCAGTACAATGTGTTCCAGCCCTGAACGCCTAGCCGCTTCTGCTAGAGCGGCAGCGGTGTCCACATTGGCTTTCTTATAGGTCGATGCCCTGCTTTCGATCAAAACCCCTGCGAGGTGCACGACGCATGAGGCTCCTGAGATTGATCGGGTTAGCTGCTCGACATCCTCATAGGGTATAATCTGAGGCCTTACAGCTGGGGAACTTGGGAGGGATTCGGACGCGTGACCTGATCGTACTATCGCGTTAACGACTGAGTCATCACTATCTGTGAGATGCGATAACAGGTTGAGACCAACGCTGCTATTTGCTCCGGTTACCGCAATGGTCATCAGTGGCTTTTGAGTCCTACCGAGGCGTCCAGAGGAAAACTTCCCAGTCGCGGAGGGGTTCAGGCCCACCCACCGCTATGTCCATCGGCATGCGGGTTTTGTCCGAGTATAGTTCGAGCATCGGCATGCGTGCGTCACCCACGATCTCCGTGGCCTGCATCGCATACCTCGCGTCACCAATGCGTAGCCACCCGTCCTTACCCCCGTCTCTCACACGCTGTGCCCAGTATCCTCCGTCTGGACGAGTCGCGGTGATCACACCCTCAGGAGTCCCCACATATGAAAGATAGATCACGAATGGTGGAAAGCCGCTGAACTTCATCAATAGATTGCCACCCACGTCATTGACCGTGCTAAAGTCGGCGGGAGCAGGAGCCTCAGTCCCCCCAATTATCACACCGGGCGTGCGCTGAAGTCCCTGATTGCCTGGATAAGGAGCCGTGTATACGTAGCTGGCGGTGCCAATCAAGAGTAGCACTCCCATGGCGATCTTTGCGATCCTCAACTTACCATTCATCGAACCTCCCCGTGTTCATTTCGATGGTGCCTCCTTCCCACGTCGTATCAGCACGGAAGTTACACCCAAACCTCAGCCAGCCTGAGATTCAACGGCCACTTGCCTCTGTGAGTCCGAGGAGTTCTAAAACCGGTGCCTCGAGGCTTGTCAGACCAGCTGCCCGTCCGAGCTCAGCAGCTTCTTCAGCCGGAACCCCGTCCATCCAATACGCCCGAAGTGCTAAAAGAGCACCAACCCGATTACTACTCCCACAGTAAAGCACTGCTGGGTCATCCCCTGCCTCGGCCAGCAATGCATCCAGTGCTGCGACATTCTCTCGAGTAAGATCCCCTGCTCCTGCAATCGGAATCCGATTGAATGTGCCGGGCTGGGCATAGGCTTCTTCCCACCCCGCACCATTTTCGCTTTCAGGACGAAGAGAAATGAAGTGGCGGTAACCCTCTTCTGCTAACGCATCGAACTGCTCTTCAGTTACCTGACCACTCGTGAGTAACCCTTCGATGGGCATACGAGCGTTACGCACACCGAGATCGGTTGCGGCCTCTAGAGTCGTCACAGATGGAACCTCTGCCTCACCACATCCGGATAATGAACCAATCAGAGTGAAGACAGTCAGGCCACGTAATACAAAGAGTGAAGATTTCATATTGATATCCCGAGAATAGCAATTGCTTAAATCAATGATTCTATTTCGCTCATAAGAATAGGCCCGCAAGTTAATGGAGTTAAGGGATATAGTGGTGAATTCGGCCCGTCATTCTTAGCGCACTCGTTCGAACCGCACATCCCGCGTCCTCCCATTCGAAAGATAGAACCCTATCACCTGGCTATTGCGGTCCCGCTCAAACGAGATCGTGAGCTCACCGCTCAGGCCGCCAAACACGTCTTCATTTCCAGGTGTCAGATCACCGGAGCCAATCCTTCTCTGGTGCATCACCAATCTTTCTCCCTCAAGCATCATCGTATAAAACGTTTCGATCTCTTCGCTGAAATAGCGGCCCTCAAAGGCAGCAAGATCTTCAGCCGTCGGCTCCCACGTTTCGTACTCCTCCAATCGCGTCGCATGCTGCTGCTGCCCATTCTGGTTCAGCGTCGCGCCTTCGATTTCTCCATCGGAATCCCGGAGGAACGTGAGAGAGGCTTCAACGGCGCTAAGTGCAAACGTTGAATCTGAAGTTGGAACGATCTCCAAACGCGACTGCCCTGTGGCTTGAGTATAGAGTGTGTCACCTTCTCGTGTGAACGTCAGGATGAACTCTGGTGCAGCATCAAGTGCATAGCGGCCAACCATCTCATCAAAGTCTTCCGAGTCATAGGACGCAGGGTCGAAATCTCCTGCTTCCGCTTCGCCCTCTTCCTCTTCAGGGTCCATTTCATCTTCAAAGAACAACCCGGCAATCCGAAAGGCGATGTTACTGTCGAATCCTGAGTGATTACTCTGCACGGTGATACCCGCGTTGATCTCTGGGTAGTAGGCAAGCATCGATCGGTGTGCAACGTCAGCGCCTCCATGCTGAATCCGCTTGAGGCCTCGTTGTTCATCAACACTGAGTCCGTACCCGTATCCGGTCTCCTCACCATCTGTAAGCACATAAGGAGTCATCATTTCTTCTACTATCTCGGCATTTCCTATCTTCGGATTAGCATAGTTTTCCACCCAGATTTGAAGATCCTCTACCGTGGAGTAAATGGCCCCAGCACCCACCGCACCACCGAGATCGCTGATCTCAAGAAAGCCGTCCTCAGACGGCGTATATCCGACAGATCGCTCCTTCACGATATGCTCTGGGGTCGGACGCACCACTGTGCGGGTCATGCCAAGCGGACCGAAAACATTGTCCGCCATGAATTCATGGAACCTCTGTCCGGAGGTGCGCTCAACAATCACAGCAGCCAGCCCGAACGCAGTATTATTGTAATTCCACTCTGAGCCAGGAGAATTCTGGAGAGCGGGCTGATTTTGCGTGATCTCGATAAGTTCTTCTCGACCGATGTAGTCACCATGATCGAGTCGACGACCACTCATTCTGAGCAGATTCAGAAATTCCCGAAGCCCAGAGGTGTGAGTGACGAGATGGCGGACCGTAATCGTCTCGCCGAACTCGGGAAGCTCGGGAATGTGCGTGCGGATATCGTCTTCTAGTGAAAGCTTACCTCGTTCTTCCTGCAGCATGATCGCAAAAGCTGTGAATTGTTTCGATGTGGAACCGATGTTCGTCGGAGTATCTAGATCAAACGGGATTCCGTAGGCCAGGTTAGCCATCCCGTATGCATCCGAAAACATGTTTTGACCGTTTCTCCATACTGACACTGCTGCGCCCGGAGAATCATCGCGATCGTAGGGGAACATGAGTTGGTCTACCAGCTTGGCTGGGTCGGTCTCGATGGGCTCAATCCTATCAAGAAAAACTTCAAAGTCCCCTGCTCCGTCGTCTTCCACAAAGATCTGAAGCCGGTATTCACCAGCTTCACTAGTCTCAAATACGAAGGCCAGCGGATAGGTGGTTCCAGCGACCGCTCGTCCTTCTGGATCCAGAAGCTGAACGATGGCATCACCAGTGAGATCCGTGATTTCACCCATTATGAAGCGCCCAGCAGCTACTTCAGTCACATAGGACGCGGTATCACCCTGCGATACCGACCCTGCAACTACATCTCCAGGACGAAGCGTGTCCTGCGCCGCAACCGTGGTAGTGAAAAACAGAATTGCAAATAAGAGAGCAGCTCGAAGCATTGGGATCTTCCTTAAGAAGTTCTCTAGCGGGAATATGCCGAGTAGAGGAAGTTTACATGTGTTAATATGGATAAACCATGACACCCTACGAGTATTGAGCATCCGCTCAGTAAAACCCTAGATAAAGCCTTCGGAGTCACATGAAATCCTCACGCTTCTTCATGATCAGCCTCATTGTCGGGGCTAGTGTCACTACCCCCTCCTCAGCTGTCTCTCAAGATCTACCTCAAAAGGGGTACAGAGCGGAATTCTTTCAGGTGCTCGCGTCGGCAGAAGGAGACTTTGTCGCTCTCGCCGAGGCGATGCCTGAACAATTGTACACCTGGAGACCAGGCGAAGGTGTTCGCTCTTATGGCGAAGTTTGTCTCCATATCGCGATGACTAACTTCTCCGGACCACGCATGATCGGAGCCACGCTCCCTCCTGGCTTGGAACCCGAAGGATACGAACAGTCAATCACGAAAAAGGATGAGATAGTTGCTGAGTTGAAGCGTTCGTTTGACCACCTGCGTTCAGCTGTGCTCTCGATTTCAGACTCAGAAGCAGACACTGAGATAGCAGGCTGGTATGGCCCAACGACTTATCGAGGGGCACTCCATATCATGAATGAACATCTTGGCGAGCATCTCGGTCAATCGATCGCATACGCACGAGTAAACGGCATAGTGCCACCTTGGAATCGTTAAGCCAGAAGAGTAAGTGTCTGCCTGAAGCGACTAATCATTCGCGGTTCCTAGTGAGCAAGTCCTTAGATCTTCAAGAAGAGCGCTCTCCCTGCCTGCTTATTTTCCGAGGAAGTCCAAAATGTGTCCCTCTATATCTTCCTATCAGTTAAGACCCACCCCTCTAATTGGGACGCCAACCGGGGTAATCTCAGCACCTGCTAAAATCCTGTTTAGATCAGGGATTACTCCCTCTATAGCCTGATCTAGATCACCAATAGCATTTTCAAACTGTTGCTGCGTCCACATTAATCGCTGTCGTTGGGATTCATTCGGACCCGTCATACTCCCAATCACACTTGGTCCACCATCAAATTCACCGATTAGACCTCGCCACCAACCTCGTAAGTCAGAGTTCCGCCCTCTCAGAGCATTCGTGACATCCTCTAGCTCAACAACCAGTACATTCAAGTCTGCATCTTCTTCAAGTTCTTGCTCTTCGAGGAACTGATCAACCGCCTCTTGAGCGGATTTTTCCAACTGTCCTGCCTGAACTTGAGCGTGGTAACCCAACTGCTGTAAAGCATATAATTTCATAGTGAAATCATATCGAGCCTGGACTTCAGACACCGGATTAAGTTGGTCCCAGAGGACCTCTACAGCTGTTGTGCCCGACTCCCCTATATGCTCTAGGGCACCCATAAAATACGCCCGGTAGTTCCCCGGTAGAACTAAAGGACCTCTCGGTCCCACATCTAAGCTTGGGACATCAAAGATTATGGTGTCGTGAGGAATAGGCTGGTGGCGTAGATCCCATACGATACGGTTTAGTCCCACCGAGCCTGACCCTTGAACTACCCTGACTAGTGTGCCATCTGAATCCTGAATACCAATCTGAACGCCTCCATCAACCGGACGGTCCAACCAATAATCCAATATTGCTCCAAAAGGTCGATTGGCAGCTTGATAAATCCCCTGACCCTGGGACGGAACATCCACATTAGGCTGAAAGAGAGTTGCTGGAATCACCGGGAGTAATTTCGCTTCTTGAGGATCGGTTACTTCCCTCATGTCAGATAGCGCCCAAACATTATCCAAGATCCAGACCCCTCGACCATGTGTCCCAGCAACTAGATCGTTATCCCTTGGATGAATCTCCAAATCATCAACTGGCGCCCAAGGCATATTGTTATTTAAGCGGCTCCAACTCTTCCCCCTATCGGTCGAGACGAAGACACCATCTTCTGCGCCTACAAATAGGAGATTGGAATTTCCTGGATGTTCCCGAACAACATTTATGGTAGAAGATCTCAGATCAGCAACCAAAGAAGTCCAGGAGTCTCCGAAATCTTCGGTGACATAAAGATACGGGCCGTAATCATCGTCCCAGTGACCATCAAAGGTAACGTAGGCTCGGCCAGGATAAGCCGCTGAAGCTTCGACTCTACTTACAAACATCTGGTTCGGTAGGCCCGAGATATTACCAGAAATATCCGACCAACTCTCGCCGTGATCACGGCTTACTTGAACCGTCCCATCATCAGCTCCAACCCAGATGATGCCCGATTCTGCAGGAGATTCCGATATGCTGGTGATACTGCCGTAGGTACCCACTCCATCATTGCGGGATAGAGTCGTGGAATCAGTCAGCACTCCCATTACCTCTAGGTCGTCCTGAGGAATCGCCTTTGTGAGATCCTCAGTCATATCCCAGCTTTCACCACGATTTCGTGAGATGAAAAGACGATTGGCTCCCAAGTATAAAGTCGACGGGTCATGCGGTGACATATGAATTGGGGCAGTCCAATAAAACCTGAACGCATTTGCCGTGTCTGGATTAAAGGGCTGTATGTCCTTTCTATCTAAAGTTCGTGTATCAACCCTCAGTATGGCCCCTCCCTGTGAGCTCACGTAGACAGTAGTGGGATCGGTGGGATCGGCCTGACTCGTCATTCCATCCCCGTAATCAATGACCCTCCAATCATGATTGAGCACCCCGTGATAGCGACGTGTCGTCGAGGGTCCCATGTAGTGATTGTTATCCTGTAGACCTCCAATTATCTGATACGGATCTTCCATATTTAAGGAAATATCATACAGCTGTTGAATAGGAAGATTGCCCGTAAACTGCCAATTATCCCCAGAATCATACGTGTAGTAGAGTCCTCCATCATTGCCCAATACCATATGTCTTGAGTCGGAAGGATCGATCCAGAGGTCATGATGGTCTACGTGGACACCCGTATTGTATTCCAGCTCCATCGGCATAACCTCAAAAGTCTCACCACCATCCACTGAGCGATGGAGATTGGTGCCTAAGACATACATCCGGTCCTGGTCATTTGGATCCAAGCGAATCTGGCTGTAGTACATAGGACGAGGGTTTAAAGTGTTAATCCGTTCCCACGTCTCTCCCCTATCTCCTGACCGGAATACCCCACCATCCTCTGCTTCTATAATTGCGACAACCACATTCGGATCTCGTTGCCACACCTCAAATCCGATTCGGCCAATATCTCCCTCAGGTAAGCCCTCTGACATTCTGTCCCAAGACTCCCCCCCATCAAGACTGCGATAGATACCTCCGTTCGGACCTCCTCCTAAAAAGCCCCATGCCCGGCGGCGTCTGGTATAGGTGGCAGCGTAAAGCACATTGGGATCAGAAGGATGCAGCGCTATATCAATGACTCCGGTGTTTGAGTCCAGATACAGAGATTTGGTCCAGGTAGTACCTCTGTCCGTTGTCTTATAGACACCGCGCTCTGAGTTTGGACCCCACAGATGTCCCACTGCTGCGACCCAAACTGTTTCGGGATCTGTTGGGTGAATAATCACCTTTCCTATGTGTCTAGTATCTTCTAGACCCTTAAGGACCCAGGTCTTCCCGCCATCTGAAGAATGAAATACGCCCGCTCCCCAAGGGGATGAGTTTCGATTATTAGCCTCTCCAGTTCCAATCCAGATCTCCAATGGATCAGAAGGCGCCAGAGCGATATCACCGATACTCAAATTCGGTGCATCATCAAAGATCGGCTCCCAGGTTACTCCCCGATTTCTAGATTCAAAAACGCCTCCAGATGCAGCACCAATGAACCAATGGGATGGGTCGTCCAGCACAATTTCCACATCTGTAATCCTTCCACCTGCAATTGCAGGACCCACATAACGCCAATCGAAGCCAGAGAGCAGGTTCTCATCAGGCGTTGGTACACCTTGAGCATATAGCTTCCCTGGAAGGATTAATGAGAGTAAAAACGCAACCAGAGTTAACCTTTTGAATAATCTCAATTGAGTTACCAGTTCGTGTAGTGGATTACTGGGCTGACTTTACGTCTTTCCCCACTCATCCTGCTTCGATTTTGGGGAATGTAAACCTCGCGTACGAACCTTCATTCCCTGCGGAATAGGGAAATGCTTGGTTTCGAAACGCGCTGAAGGACTCAAACACCGTCCGAAATACAGGATCATCTGCTGCCTGCTCCTCCAAGTAGGCGTTCGATTCCGTCCATGCTGCCTCCATGATCTCTGACGAAAACTCATGG
>CAJWPN010000031.1:0-26493 GCA_913045345.1 uncultured Gemmatimonadales bacterium | reverse complement strand
GGGATCCGCGTGTACCAGGTATGGAGCACATCAAGGCCATTCTCCTCGGGTTACGGTTTAAGCTTGATCTATACGTGAATTTCCGTCCCTGTGTATTGTCACTTACCAGACTTTCTCCTCTGGCAGGCATTCAGAAACCATTTCGCATAGACACATTTCGTGAGAACACTGAGGGGCTCTACACTGGCCTAGGTGGCAGCTTCAAGAAAGGGACCCCTGACGAAATTGTCATAGAGAAGGACCTGCATACTCGAAAAGGTGTGGAACGCATTATTCGAGCAGCATTTGAGTATGCGGAATCACGGGGGCGGGAGCGGGTTACGTTAGTCGATAAGGCAAATGTGCAACGCTTTGTTGGAGGGCTCTGGCGCAAGGTTTTCGAAGAAGTAGGAGAGGATTACTCAAGAATCTCTCAGGATTCAATGTACGTTGATGCAATGGCAATGGATCTCGTCCGCCGCCCTGATCGTTACGAAGTGATCGTCACGTCTAACTTGTTTGGGGATATTATCAGCGATCTAGCTGCGGAGGTTACGGGAGGTTTAGGCCTTGCCCCGTCAGCAAATATACATCCAGGTCAGTACGCACTTTTTGAGCCGGTTCATGGCTCGGCCCCCGACATCGCAGGACAGGGAGTGGCCAACCCGATTGGTGCGATCCGTTGTGTATCTCTAATGCTAGAGTATTTCGATCATGAGTACCTGGGGGATCGTATAGAGGCGGGTGTGCTTGCTTCGATTGAGAACGGAATCACCACGCCCGATTTATTGGACGGTAAATCAAGCACGGAAGAGGTTGGTAGTTGGATCGCTTCATACGTCGAGAATGAATCTAGCTAGACTTTTATCCGAGCAGACAACCTTCTTCTTTTTGACTCGATTCCAAGATGGAATGATTATCGAGGACTGCTGGCGGCCTTGAATAGGTCAGAGGATCTTGAGGCTATGTCCTAAAGGATGTTTTGCAAGTGAATCTGATGAATCAGTGAAGGACCGGAGGGGCAACTCTTAGTCCTAGGATCACAAGCACAGTAAAACCATTTTCTGAAGAGGCTCCATGGCAACTCAGGGTTATGAACGCGAGGTTGTCGTACTTGCTGGAAAGCGAACAGGCTTTGGCACATTCGGCGGATCTCTGAAAGACTTTTCCGCTACTGATCTAGGCGTTTTCAGTAGTGCTGCTGCCATTGAAGCAGCTGGCATTACCCCTGATCAGGTTGACCATACATTTTTTGGAAATGCCCTCCAAACTTCTGCTGATGCTATTTACTTGGCACGGCATATTGCCCTTCGTGCTGGCATCCCTGATGAAAAACCTGCTTTGACGATCAATCGCTTATGCGGATCAGGATTTGAAGCAGTGGTGCAGGGGGCCAAGGAGATCATCTTAGGTGAGGCTGACGTAGCCCTGACAGGTGGAACTGAGTCGATGAGCCAGGCACCGCATGTTGTAAGAGGTGCTCGTTGGGGTGGCCTTAGGCTTGGACCAGCAAGTGGGCAATTCGAAGATCTACTTTGGGGGGCGCTGACTGATACAAACTGTGGCCTTTCGATGGCACAGACCGCTGAAGAACTAGCAGAAAGATACGGTGTGATCCGGTCTGAGGTGGATGAAGTTGCTCTCAATTCCCAGCTGCGGGCTAAGATGGCATGGGATCGTGGTCACTTTGACACTGAGGTTACAGGTGTCATGCTCAGGACGAGAAAAGGCGAGATGACCTACATAGCTGATGAACACATACGTCCTGATACCAGCATCGAAGGCCTCTCTGCTCTGAGGCCATACTTTAAGGATGACGGTCTAGTAACAGCAGGTAATGCGAGCGGTATGGGTGATGGCTCTGCAACTGCCCTACTTGCGAGTGCTGAATGGGCGGAAGCAAACGGTATTAAACCCTTGGGTCGAATAATCTCGTGGGGCTTTGTTGGTGTGGAGCCTCAAGTGATGGGTATCGGTCCAGCACCTGCCTCAAGGCTAGCACTCGATAAAGCCGGATTATCCCTTGAGGATATGGATTTGGTAGAGATTAATGAAGCATTTGCGGCTCAGTATAAGTCAGTCGAGAAGGAATTAGGTCTTGATCCTGAAAAAACAAATGTCAACGGGGGTGCTATAGCACTCACCCACCCACTTGCAGCTTCGGGTGCCCGGATCACGATTCACCTCTTACATGAGTTACGCCGCCGTGGTGGGAAGTTCGGACTTGGTTCTGCGTGTATTGGAGGGGGGCAGGGTGCTGCCATCGTACTAGAGGCAAGTTGATTCATAAACCCTAGCTCAATATGAGAGAATTCAAGGGCTATTCTAACAGAGAGCTAATAACGCTCTTGAGAATGAATCTTTAAAGAGAATGGAGGGAAGTCTTGGAGATCAGAAGAGTCGGTGTAGTGGGATGTGGTCTGATGGGAAGTGGAATCGCCGAAGTGGCTGCCAAGAGCGGGTTCGATGTAATCGTCCGTGAAGTAGATGATGAGGTGGTAGAAAGTGGTAAGAGCCGGATCAGGAAATCTATGGACCGGGCAGTAGAAAAAGAGAAAATGACGTTTACAGAGAAGGAGGTTGCTTGGGGCCACCTCCACTTCACGGCTGAGGTGTCCGAGCTCGAAAGTGCAGACATAGTAGTTGAGGCAATCATCGAAAATCTGGATGCCAAGGCCAAACTCTTCCACGAGCTAGACAGGCTTTGCCCTGACCATACAATTTTTGCATCAAATACAAGTTCTCTACCGGTTACTGATATTGCAGCAGCTACATCTAGAGCAGACCGGTTCATCGGCCTCCATTTCTTTAATCCTGTTCCGGTCATGAAGCTTGTAGAAGTTGTTAGGACAATTGCTACAAGTCAGGAGACCTCAGACCGTGCGATGCAGTTCTCGAGAGCTCTTAACAAAGTGCCGATTACGGCGAAGGATAATTCGGGTTTCGTCGTAAACCTTCTATTGGTCCCTTATCTACTGGATGCCATACGACAACTCGAGCACGGAGTGGCGACTGTTGAGGATATTGATGCGGCTATGACCCTTGGGCTTGGATATCCAATGGGCCCATTTATACTTTGCGACTTTGTTGGGATAGATACCCTGTACCAGATCAGTGAGATCATGTTCAATGAGTACAGGGACCCACGATATGCACCCCCCCCACTACTAAAGCGAATTGTGACCATGGGAAGGCTTGGTCAGAAAAGCGGAAAGGGATTTTATGACTGGTCTGGTGAAAAACCCATTGCCCTGAGCGTTTAACCCGGTTCGCGCTTCTAGCGCTGGCTCCAGCTAGAAGCTAGCGCTTATGACGACGTTGTCGGCGACGTTCGCGACGGATTGCAGCTTCTCGTTTACGCTTTCTTTGTGCGCTGGGCTTTTCATAATACCGCCGCTTCCGTAACTCAGAATAGAGTCCAGATCTTTGCACTTTCCTCTTGAAGCGGCGAAGTGCCCGCTCAAGGCTTTCATTATCCTGTACGACTACTTCCAAGGAGATCACACTCCTTTGCTGTTAAACGGAAAAAATAGAGCCCAAAAGTCTATAGTCGGATCCCTAAAGCGGCAACGGGATCATAAGTATTGTTCAGCTTAGGGCAGTCGTCCTTCCCGGTGTAATGTGTGCGTATAGAGCCTGTATACTTCAGGATGGGTAATGAAGTCGTTCGCCCAACTGTCAAAGTCTGGCAATGGCAACAATCGTTCGATGTAGTCCACAACCATCATGGCGAATTGGACTCGGTCTTTCGATAAGAAATCAATGCTTTCTCCCGCCAAGATTTCATCGACAGTATCCTCGAAATTGTCTGGGGTAATGAGGCTTATAAAGTGTGAAACCTGGTCTAGCCTGTATGAGCTATACAGAGATCGTAGGCGATCTAGCTTCATGTCGCTTGGGGGCACAGTCTCGTCTCCAGCCCAATCTCCTGCGATGTCCTGGGAATTTTCCTGTAGCAATTTTCGGAATCGCCCACGAAGCTGTTCTCCAACAAGACCGCGTGGACTTCCCGAGTTCAGCACTGAGTCGAGTAGCCCGGCCAGCAGAGGCTTCCCTAATCCTCTTGCTTTTTCATGGATTTCCACCTCGGAAGATTCGATGAAGATGTCAGCTGTCCGGATTTCATCCTCACTGAGTTCGCTATACCGAGGGCGGAAAGAGAAATACCCTCGCCACTCCCCTGCTTGAGTAACGAAAGTTACGAGAAAACAGGCCCAGGATTCACTGTCCTTCTGGATGAAGGCGACTGATCTCCTGCGTTCGCTGAGTGTCATTTTGATCGATCCATAGCGGCTGACCGAAGATGTGAGAGATAAAGTATCAGAGCAAGAAAGATTGACCTGCTTTAAGCTATGAGGGTTAAACTATTTCTTGCGGATGATATCAAACGATTGTTATCGTTGTGACTGATACAAAACCCAAGTTTCAGCAAGAAGCTTGCTGTTAGAAAGGTCATGTCCCTGATGCGATGGGAATCTAACCCGGCCCGTAAGGCCGGGTTTCTTTTCCGATAAAACTACTGAGTGGTCCAATGGACTTAGCAATGCACATACAGGCACGCCCAGAGGCTATGGGGGATGTCCCGGGAATCTGTGAGCTACCGCTCACGCGGGCTGTCGTGCAATACCGTGAACTACACGAAATGGATACACCAGGAGGTAGGATCGAAGACATTGGGCTTGCGCTAGTTGTAGAAGGACGCCAGGCCGGTTCAGCCGAGGTGCTAGATCTTGGCAGTGGGCGAATAAAGGTTCTCGATCTTAGCACTGAGTTGGTTGTATTGGATTGGGTATACGAACCCACCCTTGGGTACGTCACAGAACTGATCAGAGAAGCTGCGAAGACAAAAAAGGACGAACCTCTGCGCAGTTATGCCTATAAACTTGGCTTAAGCGTTTTAGAAAGGGTTGGTTTCGGGCCACTTACACGGCCGACTCTTCTCCGGATCGGATATCGTGATATTTGCCGTGATTTTGATCTGCACGAAGGCACGTCAATAAGATTTGTTCTTGGGCCAGGCCGGATTTCACGCGCATACCTGAACTATGATGCATGTGCGCTATCTTTTAAAACAGCCTTCACGGAGCCAGATGCTCCGCTAGAACATGCTTTGTTGGATGCTTTCAATTCAGCAGCTGAAGTCCGTCGTTTCGAAATGATCTCTGAGGCTGACTCTATCGAATACCAGGTTCGCTTGCCCTTACCGACAACTTTTGCGGAGACCCGTGCGAGTCTCGGGGTGATGAGGCGTGGCCTAGCTGCCCTCATGGCTCGCTTCGAGCCTGATCGCTATGAGTCTGTGGGTCACTTGATGGATACGTTTGGTCAGCGAGAAACTCTGGCTGGACTTCGCGTACGGGACTCTCAAGTTCGGTCTGTGGAAATTGGTCACCGGTTTTCATCAGCACATACTGTACATTAAAGAGCTAGAAATACGATCAAATTCTGGCGTGCGCCTAGGCTGCTCAATCCATTCGTGGGGTTTCGGAGCACCTAGATGACTAATGGCTGACTAACAGCGCTTCTTATAGTCACTCATGTTCCACGATAACGTACTTGGTAAGCGACCGCCGAGCACTCGATAGCCTCTCCAAACGTGGAACAAAAAGCATTCTTTTGTTGAACTTTACAAAAGTCCATTTTTTGCAAAAAATTAGTGTGTCATCTTACACAAGGTGAGCTGGATCTCGGTGAGCAAACTCCGTGAGCCACTTAGACTTCCGGGAATGAAATCAACAAGATTGTAAGCTGCGATTTCGTTTAGGAACACTTGGTTTATAAAAAATAGCCAATTCCTAAGTGTTTGATACACAATAACTTAGGAATTAGTATTTTTTGTGTAGTTTAGGTAACAAAGGGGTTGCGCGTCCCTTCAAGTAACCTTACTGTGATTCGTGCTACTGAGGATGCCGGCACCCTCCCACCGTAGCCGTCGCCAGCCCGATCCGCGATGTGCGGTACGGTGTAAATCCTTGAAATTACACTGCCACCTTGGGTGAGGTGCGTCTATGTGGGAAACGTGTTCCGTTCAGTTAAAAGTGCGCTTGCCGCGAGATATCGCTGAGCAGGCAAAAGAAGCTCAGGAAACCGATCCAGAGTTCTTGAGTCGGGTGGTGCTGTACGGAATGACACGACGTTCAATTTACCGACACTTGCGTGATCAAAACCAAGCCCAGGACAGCGAGCCTTTACGAGAGAGACCGTAAGTAGTTCCGCAAGAGCGAGCCGGCCGGTACCTTTCTCTAAGAACGCAGTTAGCAGGTAGAAATCTTTTCATAGGCAGCAGTCTGGCAGTTCTTCATGTCCAACGGGAGGGTAGCCGTGGGCACAGTCGAGAGGGGCCCAGAAGAGCCACTTGAAGTTCTGCGGGCTAAGTATCTTGATTACTGCTCAGCCCAGGTTGCAGACCTTCTTCTCTATCTGACTCCAGATGAGATTTACCTCTTAGCTCAGAGGGCCTATCGTGAAGAACGTAAAGAGGGAGAGCTGTCGTATGTGGAGATGGTTCAAAGTGCAACTGATTGGTTATCACGGAAGGTCGCTCTCCCACCATTTGAGGTCTGGCTAGAAGATTACCAGGCTCATCCAGAAAGCTATGCCGGTTACTTCATAGGCCTATGGCAGTCTGAGGCTGAAATTATCTCAGATGACTGACTCGTCAGGCGCTGATTAGTTCCAGCAAAATATCTCAATCAGTCATGCTCCTAGGAATCGACTCCTAGAACGGAAGGTCATCTATCGGTTCTGTACTTCCAGAGTCAGAGCTGCTAGTGGTGCCTTCACCGCTGTAGTTGCCACCACCTGTTGATCCCAACATGACCATTTCATTAACTACGATGTCAGTCCAATAGCGAGTGACACCTTGGTCGTCTTGGGTTTGGGAGTACTCAATTCTTCCCTCAACAAAGAGTCGATCTCCTTTCTTGACGTATTGTTCAACTACATCCACGACACGACCGAAAAAAGTCAACCGATGCCACTCTGTTTTCTCTTGCTGCTCTCCACTCCGATCAGACCAAGTGCGATTTGTGGCCATTGAAAGTTTGGCGACACGTGCACCTGAGGCCGTTGCCCTGATTTCGGGATCGTTACCAATATTTCCAATCAACATGATCTTATTTAGCGATCGGCTCATGAATACTCCTTGGTCGGATTAAAGTCCGATCAAGACTGAAGAAATAGATTTAAACAGAGAAAGGAGTGTCCCTATACTCCGCTGATGAGGGCCGGAATAGTAAGGGCTTTGAGTCCGTTTTTCCATCACTGGAGAGTTTGCTAGTTGGGCACACGATGGCACGAAAGAAAAACTCCAATTAAGAGTGCTTTGTATAGCCGTGTTTGGGGTAGTTTTGGTCAGGTGAAACCGTTAAATTTTTATATGTGCGATAGGATCCTCCCGGTCGCTCGTTCGTGCGTCTGAGCGGGCTTACACTCCACCACTTCCGTAACCTCGGAAGTCAGGACTTGGAGTTTCCGCCCGAGGGTGTCGCGTTAATCGGTGACAATGCCCAGGGGAAGTCAAACTTCCTAGAAGCAATCTACTATTTAGAGACCTTTAGATCATTTCGCGGTGCCCGTGACGAGCAGCTTGTTGGGTTTGATAACGAGCTATTTCGGGTGACCGGGACTATGCAGGAAACGGATGAAGAAAGCGGGGCCGAAGTCGTAACAGCTGCCTTTGAGCGGAATGGCAAGCGTAAGAAAGTCTCTGTTAATGGTGATGAGCCAGAGCGATTAGGGGACGCGCTGGGTCGTCTTGCTGCGGTTGTGTTTTCTCCCCGTGATACGCAGCTAGTGAGTGGTGGGCCAAAGGAACGCCGTCGCTTTCTTGACGTTGTTCTGTCCTTAAGTCAACCAGGGTACTTGGCTGCGATTCAAGATTACAGGAAGACACTGCACCAGAGGAACGTATCCTTGAAATCTGGCCAGCCACCATCGGTGGTCATGGCATGGGATAATGGACTCGTTAAGCTAGGTGCTAGCGTGATTCAGGCTCGGAGAGAATGGCTCACCCTTTCTTGCGAGGCTTTTAGCGATTACTACGCCAGGGTTTCAGGCGGAGTTACCGCACGCATCACATATGCACCCAGCCTATCACTGACTGGAGCGGATTCTGAGCAAGGGATTGCCGAAGCATTTATGGATGCCTTGTCTGTCACAGCAGAACGTGAGAGGCGAGTGGGTGCAACGGTCGTAGGGCCTCACAGGGATGACATCCAGCTGCAGTTAGATAACCGAAGATCTCCACTCGATTTAAGACAATACGGGTCAGGTGGACAGCGTCGAACTGCCGCGCTTGCGTTGAGGCTTATAGAGGCGAAGAGCATTCGTGAGTCAAGGTGCAAGCGGCCGCTTGTTTTGTTGGACGATGTTTTTGCCGAGTTCGACAGTGGCCGAAGCGAGCGGGTGCTCGAGTTGATGGAGGCTGAGGATACCGGTCAGGTGGTACTCACTGCTCCAAAAGAAGAACACGTGCGGATTCACAGTGATTCGTTGCCTCGGTGGCGTATAAAAGCCGGGGTCGTAGCTACATGAACCAAAGTCGGGGACCGGTCCAGGTCGGCTCACTAGTTCCAGGTGTACTTGAGCAGCATGGAGTCAAAGACCAGATCAAGCGGATGACCGTACTCGAACTTTGGCCGGAAATAGTTGGCGAACATGTTGCCTCAGTTACCCAGGCTAGGGGTGTTTCGGAGCGTACACTTTTTGTTGAAGTGAATACGAGCGCCTGGTTGATGGAACTCAACATGATGAAGTCTGAATTTTTGAGCGAAGTAAATCGACACCTAGAAGAGGTATCGTTGGAGCGCATCATTTTTGTTCTTGGGGAAAGTGAATAGAGGCTAACTGACCGCGATCAATACTCACGGAGCGGACATGGCAGACAAAAAGAAGCAGAAGAAGGAAGAGTACACCGCTGGTCAGATCCAGGTGCTCAAGGGTCTCGAGGCCGTCAGAAAACGTCCGGGAATGTATATCGGGACAACTTCATCAAGAGGTCTTCATCACCTCGTTTATGAGGTGGTGGATAATTCCATTGATGAAGCCATGGCCGGACACTGCACACACGTGAAAGTGATAGTTCACGAAGGGAATTCGGTCACAGTTGAGGACAATGGCCGGGGGGTTCCGGTGGATATCCATCCCACTGAAAAGGTGCCGGGTGTCGAACTCGCTATGACTACGCTCCATGCGGGTGGAAAATTCGATAAGAGTACATATAAGGTGTCGGGTGGCCTCCACGGAGTGGGGGTGAGCGTAGTGAATGCATTATCAGAGTACCTTGAAGTTGAAATTCGGCGTGATGGTAAGAGATACCATCAACGCTACGAGCAGGGTGTTAAGACGAAGGAGCTTGAAGAGCTGGGGAAGGCAAGGGGCTCTGGTACGCTTGTAACCTTTAAGCCTGACTCTGAGATCATGACCGATCTCGAGTTTTCATTTGAGGTGCTCTCCAATCGTCTACGAGAGCTGGCGTTCTTAAACAAAAGCCTAAAAATCACGCTCACAGACGAGCGCAATGGCGGTGCCTCCGAAGCATACTACTACGAGGGTGGTATAGCGGAGTACGTGGAATTCTTACGCGGTAGCCGGGAAGCTTTGCATGACAAGATTTGTTATTTCGAGTCTTCTAAGCCTGAGGCAGAAATTGAACTTGCGCTCCAGTATGACCAGGGATTTAGTGAAAACACCCATACATTCGTAAACAATATCAATACCCACGAAGGTGGAATGCACCTGACGGGACTGAAGTCTGCACTCACACGCACAATCAATGACTATGCCAGACGGAATAAAATTTTCAAGAAGGACGAAAGCTTATCAGGTGAAGATGTCCGTGAGGGACTAACCTGTGTCCTGAGTGTGAGGGTTATGGAGCCCCAGTTTGAGGGCCAGACTAAGACCAAGCTGGGTAACAGTGAAGTCAGGGGAGCCGTCGAGGCGGCTGTGAACGAGCACCTGTCGATCTTCCTCGATGAAAATCCGAAGGCGGTCAAGTCAATTATTGATAAGTCGCTTCAGGCTGCACGCGCGCGTGAGGCAGCGCGAAAAGCTCGTGACTTGGCTCGCAAGAAGAGCGCACTCGAGGGCGGTGTATTGCCAGGTAAACTTGCCGACTGTTCAATCTCGGATCCGTCCCTCTGCGAACTCTATCTTGTTGAGGGAGATTCTGCTGGAGGGTCAGCCAAACAAGGGCGGGATCGCGGATATCAGGCGATTCTGCCACTCAAGGGCAAAATTCTTAATGTTGAGAGGCTTCAGGGTCGGATCGATAAGGTGCTCTCTAACATTGAGATTCGGGCAATCATCACTGCAATTGGTGGGGGTATCGGAGAAGAGTTTGATCTTGAAAATGTGCGTTACCACAAAGTGGTCATCATGACAGACGCCGATGTAGATGGTGCCCATATAAGGACGTTGTTGCTCACGTTCTTTTTCCGCCACATGCAGGAACTCATAGAGGCAGGCCACATTTATATTGCCCAGCCACCTCTCTATAGAGTGCATAAAGGCAAGAGCGACTACTACGCATATTCTGATGAAGAGCGTGATGAGTATGTAAAAAGACTTGGTGGTAAGAATGGGGAATCGAAAGGAATCAATATTCAGCGCTATAAAGGCTTGGGTGAGATGAATCCTAGCCAACTCTGGAAGACCACGATGGATCCAGAGGCACGCACCATGCAAAGGGTGGAAATCGATCAAGCAGCCTATACTGACAAGCTTTTCCAGAGGCTCATGGGAGATGAGGTCGAGCCTCGCCGGGCTTTCATCGAAAAAAATGCCAAATACGTTAAGAACCTAGACGTTTGACTACCTAGATTGACTTCAGGGAAAAACCAACGTCTGTCGAGGTTTTTCTCAGCTCTTGATCATAGGGTGCTAGATCGGCTCAAGCTTAGCTCTAAGTGAAACTGTTTGTACGTGACACTCGTCAGCGGTCACTACAACACCCGTTTGAATCCATGTGTGGTATCCTGAACGCGCGACGGTAACGATATAGGTTCCGGCCCGTTCTGGAGCACCGACTAGCATCGAATTGTCTTCAATACCAACTGTGCTCTCGAAATAGGCACCTTCATTTAGGGTCATTGTAGCGCCAGCGGCACTTGGGTTCCCGCTTTCGGCGTTTACCACTTCCATTTGAATCCCAAACCGCAACTCTCTAGTGCACATGACGGGATCAGTACTCCCATCACATCCCGCGAATATCACAAGCAACAGAAGTCTTGAAAGAAAATTCCTCATGATTTTATCACGTATTGTTGAACCTTTAACTGACTGTATACGCAAGCTCTTGATCAGTTGTTGGTCGCAACGGCTCCCATAGCATCTAAGACGGTATGCACTACATCTGTAAATGCTCCTCCGCGAATCCAGCGACAGACGATGACCAAATCATTTTGTGGGTCGACATAGATTAGATTTGAACCCGCTCCCGTATGTGTCCATGTGTACTCGGGTGCATTGGAGTAGCGACGCTGGCCAGTATTAAGAGAGAAGTTCATGAAACCGTAGGACCGGTTCATATCCCCGGGCGTGGTTGCCATGTTGATCCACTCTTCCGAGATCAATTGCCTTCCGTTCCAGTTCCCCTTGTGCATAGTTAGTAAACCGAACCTGGCCTGGTCAAAGGCGCTTAGCATCATACCTCCTCCCCAGTGCCCTCCGCCGCTTACCGCTTGAACCCGTCGACCGTCCAGAGTGATCCATGAGTTGTCGTAACCGTGCCAGCGCCATGTGGGTGATGCTCCGATCGGATCCATAACGTATTCACGTAGCACGTCAGGAAGAGGTCTTCTCCAGACGCTTGTTGCTGCGAGCGCAAGTAAATTGACCCGGGTATCGTTGTATTCATACGCAGTACCTGGCTCGAAGCGGGCCCGGGTTCCCCAGGTTGTCCGGTCATTATCAGGTCGATCCGCCCACTCGGGCTTTCCCCATAAGGTTCCTTCCCAATCGCTGGTCTGACGCAAGAGGTGATCCCAGGTGATCTTACGGTTGTGCTCTGATTCGAAAAGCAACTTAGGTCTACGGCCTGCTTCATCGCCCGGTTCTCCGTCCCCCTCCTCCAAGACGATAGGCGCCACATATGGTCGAGCCAAATCGTGTACGTCCGCGATCATCCCCCGATCGTATGCTAACCCTACTGAGGTAGACAAAAAGCTTTTTGACACGCTGAATGTTTGATCCACCTTATGCGGGTCACCCCATTCAGCAATTACATAGCCTTTGTGCACGATCACTCCCGTTTGAGGCCCACGGATCGTGAAAGGCCCAACTGGCTCTCCATGTGGTTCACGCCCAAACGTCATTTGGTGGTTGAATGCCAGATCTCGTGGTGAGTTCGATTCTCCAGCCAATGCAATTTCAATGGCTTGTTGAATTTTAGCTGGATCAAATCCGGCTTCCTCAGGGCTCTTTCGCTCCCAATCAAGATTTTGACCAGGCCAGTAGGTTTGTGCAGATGCTAAATCCGTGGCGAACAGCAATGCTGCGAGTATTAGCAGGACCCGCGGGGTTGTGGATGTATGTCGAGACATGTAGGACCTCTGATGTAATCTGCGAAAGAGATTTTTAACTAATCGGCTTTCGTAAAGGGTAGAGGGTCACAGCCGTGTGCGCTACGCCCTCCCATCACTAACAATTTCCATCTATCTTGGCGGATATCCCTACCGACTTGCCTTGTCGAAAATAATTGCTAGACACCTTCGATTGTCGCCCATGAGCATATGAGTGTCACATCCGGCTCCAGCATGCCTCATCTGATCCATGCTTTAGCCTCGGAAGCTGACCGTAACGCGATTGCCCGAAAACTTATTGTAGTTCCTACGTTTGGTATGGGTCGAGAGTTATTGCGCCGCCTATCTCTAGAGCGCATGGGTTGGGTAGGCTTTGAGATCACGACCCCACATGCTCTGGCGCTTCAACTGGCACGCCTAGGTTTGGATGGCGCATCCTTGAAGACCCTGGATGCATTTGAGCAACAATCCGTCCTCGACGAGGCCCTCGATCTTTGCATCTCTTCGGGAGATGGCGAGCTAGGAAATCTCAGTGAAGGAGTAGGTCTCCGTGAGAAGGTCTACGGGGCTATATCCGCGCTGCGTATGGCGGGTATTGAAGTCAGCACCCTAGAGTCAGCTCGACTCAAGACTCTTTCGAAGCGCTTATTCTTATTACGGATGCTCAAGCACTACGAAGGGTTGCTCTACGAGCGTAGGCAAGCCGATAGTGCAGTGATTTTCCAGCTTGCGTTAGAAGCGTTAGAGGCAGAGGGAAACCAATTACCGTCGGTGCTGGGTGCAGACAGGTTGGTCCTTACGCCTGGATTAACAAAGAGAGGGCTTATTGGCCGACTACTAGCTGGCTTACAAACCCGGGGCGCTTCAGTTCTCGAGACCGATCCCGTAGTGGGTATCGATATCCCTGACGGAATTCTCTGGAATCGCCATAACGAGCCGGAATGGCACTCATATCTGCATGCACCCACTGCTTTGCCAGCTGATATTACCGGTCCAGAAGTGGAGATGTTTCGGGCCGCTTCGATTACCGATGAGCTCAGGGAAGTTCTGCGAAGAATCGTGGAACGTGGACTACGTTGGGATGAAGTGGAGATCATCGCTACTGAGCCCACCAAGTATGGGTCTGCCCTCCACTCCGTTTCGACTCAACTTGGGATCCCAGTCACTTATGCCGTGGGTTTGCCGATCGAGAGGACCCGCACGGGCCGTGTTGTGAAAGCCTATCTGGATTGGATTGAAGAGGGTTTTCAAGCAGACCTGATACGGCGCCTTCTCGAAGCTGGTGACCTGCGGCCAAGAGAAGCTCAGGATGGTCCCTCGGCATTGGATCTTGCTCGTCGTTTTCGCTTTTTACGAATCGGTTGGGGTCGCGAGCGATATTTTACCCAGATCCGTTCAGCAATCGACGGTATAGAGTGGCTGAGGCCGAGAAGATTAGAGTCTGAGCAGGACTTTGAGCAGCGTTGCAAGAAGACGAGAAACGAGTTAGAGGCCCTGCGCGGCATCCTTTTTCCACCGCTAAAAGCTACACCGAGAGTACCTGATCGTTTTGGCCAAGATGGAAGGCCGGTCTCTCCTGCAGAGCTTGCACAAGGGCTTCGCTCATTCTTGAGACGGGTCCCCATTGTTGAAGGACCAGATAGCAGTGCACACAAGGAGATCGATGAATTCCTCGAGCGAATAGAGGCCACACTGCAGAGGCGGACAAACTTCCGGGCAGCGGTGACCATTCTCAGGCGCCGCCTAAAAGTCCATGTGCAAGCTTATGGGGTGGGGTTATCCGAAAGCTCTACCGAGTCTAGGACTACGGCGTCTTCGGGCGGCCATCTCCATTTATCGGATCTTGAGCACGGGGGTGTCACTGGAAGGCGAGCGGTATTTTTCGTTGGTGCTGATACTGAGCATTTGCCGGGCAAGGTCACTCAGGACCCGGTTCTGGTTGACGGAGACCGCCGCATATTGGGTGAGGGACTTCCTACTTCGACAGAATTGCTACGAGAGCGTGTATTCTCACTCGCTGCCCTGATCGCCCGTCTGAAGTGTGCTCATCTGACCATGAGCTATGCGGCCTGGGACGCTGTTCAGTCTCAGATAGTAGGCCCCTCGACGACCTTACTACAGTTGCTTCGGCTTTCGCAGTCTAAACCCCATTTGACTTTCGAAGATCTAGGCCAGGCTTTGGGTGATATCATTTGCCGAGTTCCTAAATCTGCTCGCCCACTGTTGGACGTAGATGATATCTGGCTATCTGGACTAGGATCAGGTGAAGTGATGCAGCGCGGTGAACAGAGCGTTTTGGAAGCTTTCCCCGGATTGAATGCGGGAGTCACGAAGGAGCGCGAACGAGGTGGTGAGCCAGGGTACGTGCACGGTGCCATTGTCCCGAGGCCATCCGCTCTCGATCCAAGGCGAAACGAGGAGATCGTGCTATCTCCAAGTCGGCTTGAGGGGCTCGGGACATGTCCACTCAGGTATCTGCACTCATCAGTGCTTCGCTTGATACCACCGGATGATTACGTATTCAATCCGGATCGGTGGCTTGATCCTCGCAGAAAAGGACAACTACTCCACAAAGTTTTTGAACATACCCTATCTAAAGCGAGAGAAAGCAATTTGGCTCATAGCGATAGGGCCTTTGAAGGACTCGCACTTGAAAGACTCCAGTCCGAAGTGGAGCAGGCGAAGAAGGAAGTACCTGCGCCAGGAGAAGACGCCGTCGGTCGGGAAATCTCCGGCCTTGAGGATGACGTACGATCCTTTGTCAGAATGGTGAGGAAGGAGGGAGCACCGTGGGAGGAGCTTGAGTTCAGCTTTGGGATGGGTGGTGAGGCACCCGTGTCGATCGAAGTCGAAGGTGGCTCCATCCAGCTTCGAGGTATAATCGACCGGTTGGATTGTCCGGGCGGTGATCTGGAACTTGAAGGAATTCGGGTCATCGATTATAAGACTGGCCGTAATACTAAAGATTTCAGGCAAGGGACGGGTGTGTTCAAGGGTGGTCGCCGTCTCCAGCTTGGCCTTTACGCGCTTGCGGTTGAAGAGCGCCTTAGTCGACAGGTTGAGACTGGCGAGTACCACTATCCGACTCGTGGTGGCCAAAACGAGCTTTTTTCATTCCGAAGGGATCAGTTAGTAGAAAGTGTTGGCTCACTGGTCGGCCATATGCTTCAGGGAGTGGCGGATGGGCGTTTCATTCCGACCGAAGATAAAGAAGACTGCAGTTACTGCGACTACTCTGAAGTGTGCAGAGTCGAAAAATCTGACTACGGTGGTGTTACATCGTCGCCTCTCGCAGAGTGGTCGGAAAAATACTTGAAGGATTCGGATCTCACTCCTCCTGCTCTAACTCCTCTCAAGAAGGTTCGCGAGTTCGAAGATGATGGCTAAGCCAGAGGTGGGATATCTCCTTCGAGGATTGTCTTAAGGGCAACTGGGTCGAGATTTCCACCAGATACAACCGCGACCACCTTGCCATTCCCGGCCATTCCTGTAAGAGCCGCCGCAACTGAAGCGCCTCCAGCCCCTTCAGCTACCAAATGAGCGTGAGAGACCAGGACTTGGATGGCCTCGCAGATCTCTTTCACAGAGACGACGATAGACCCATCAAGCAGTGATGATGCCATCGGCCACATCTCAGGAAGAACGCTCTTGCCTCCGATTCCATCGATAAATGTTGGGGTCCTCTCTACCTCGACGGCTCCACCTGCTTCCAGAGAGGCTGCAAGTGGTGCCGCCGTTTCCACTTCTGCCGCAAACACTTGAATGTCCGAGCGCAATGCTTTCAGAGCTGAGGCTATACCACAAGAGAGGCCCCCACCTCCGTAGGGTACGATGACAGTGTTCACGTCCGGAAGCTCTTCAATTACCTCAAGGGCGACAGTTCCATTGCCTGCGATTACTGCAGGGTCACTCACCGGGTGCACGAAGAAGCCTTCTTCAAGGGGGTGTCCGTGATCACGGATGACGGACCACCACTCATCGAACGGCACCGGGACGGCTATGGCTCCTAATCGTGCAATGGCTGAGAGTTTAGTTCGGGGTGCGGTTTCCGGGACTATCACGCGACACGGAATGCCACGCTGTTGAGCATTAAACGCGACTCCCTGTGCCATGTTTCCTGCACTGCCAGTGTAGACGCCGCGCTGCAGGTCATCCTGATCTGCGAGCGCCATCGCGTTTGCTGCTCCTCTGATCTTGAAGGACCCAATCGGCTGTAGGCATTCAGCTTTCAACCAAATCTCACACGGAGCATCCGGTATATTCAGTGGGAGTAACGGAGTCTTGACTGCAATTCCTTCAATCCGACTCCTGGCTTCCTCGATGGAGGTGAGCGGTATCGGAGCTATCGGATCCATAGCTTCTCCTCACCGTTACGGTTCATCTAATCCGCACTCCTGGTCGAATGAGGGAGTTCATGCTAACGACGACCACCAAAACTCTTCAACTGCAATAATAAGATGCCGTGGCGTTGAAGACCCGATGCGTATAGCCTCCTGTATGACTTTGCACCTCACAACTGAAGAGCGGGCGTTCCTCGCAGGCGATCATGGGGAGGCGGTCTCCCTAGCGATGCGAATTCTTGTCTCCGCAGCAGAACTGCTCGGTGCACAAGCTCTTGTTCGCATTACCTCTGCACATATAGATGGCTGCCTCCACCATGGAGATGGAGGTGTCGAATTTGCGGAAAAATTGGTGGCCAGTGGTGGGCGAGTTGCTGTCCCAACCACGTTGAATGTTGGTGCATTGGACCTTCTGCATCCAGATACAGTAAGGGCGGATCCATCGAAGCGTGCAATGGCGCGCAGACAGATGGATGCCTACGTCTCGATTGGTGCCGAGCCGACATTTACTTGTGCACCATACCAGGTCGGACACCAACCGGCGTTTGGTGAACAAGTGGCATGGGGAGAGTCTAATGCAATCGCGTTTGCTAACTCGGTGCTTGGAGCGCGCACTGAGCGATATGGGGATTTTCTTGACGCATGTTGTGCTCTGGCGGGACGAGCACCGTTACACGGCCTGCACATCGGACAGAATCGCCAAGCCACCGTTGTAGTTGATGCGAAAAATGTGCCGGATGCACTGAAAGATCAGGACGTATTCTACCCGGTATTGGGCAGTTGGTTAGGGCTTGAGGTGGGCAGAGAGGTTTCGGTCATTATCGGCTTGCCGTCGACAGTCAGCAGGGATCAGCTCAAGGCATTAGGGGCTTCGGCTGCATCAACGGGCGCCGTGGCACTATTCCATGTTGCGGGAGTGACACCAGAGGCGCCAAATCTGGATGCAGTGGTGGGTGAGACCCAGTCGGTAGATCGAATTAAACTCACGGCTGATATGGTGAAAGGAGCCCTCAAACGGCTCTCAACTGCTGATACCGTAGAACGGATTGACGCAGTGGCGGTGGGTAGCCCCCATTTTTCGATTACAGAATTTGAGGCCTTACTTACCCTCGTGCGTGGTCGGCGTATGGCGGTTCCATTCTATGCCTGCACCGCTCGTGCTACCCTCCAAGAGCTTGAGGTGAGGGGTAACGACTTACTCCAACTCCAGGCGTCAGGCGTAGAGATCATTGCAGATACCTGCGTCGTCGTAACGCCAATATTGCGAGAGAGTGGGGGGGTCTTGATGACGAATTCGGGTAAGTTTGCTCATTACGCACCATCGAATACCGGCTACGAGGTTGTATACGGGAGTCTTGAGGACTGCGTTGAATCAGCCGTCACTGGTTTAGTGACTCGAACAGAGGCGATCTGGTCGTGGTAGAGGGGCGTGTGCTTATACCGGGTAACGCTGAAGGACGGTTTCTAAGACTTCAGGCCCCTATCAGCCTCTGGGGCGGTATTGACCCGGTGAGCGGGGTAGTGATAGACCCGCGACATCCCGACTATGGAGTAAGTATCGGGGGGGCTGTTCTAGCTATGCCTGGAGCGGTGGGATCAAGTTCTTCAAGCGCTGTCATGCTTGAATTGCTCCGGGAAGGTAACGCACCCTCAGCCATACTCATGGCGAGCGCGGATGCGATTCTAGCTATCGGAATTCTTGTCAGCTTAGAGTTGGGGTACCCCACGTGCCCTGTCTTGGAAGTTGAACTGAGTGCACTCGATGGTATGCCTCAAGGCACATTACTCAGGGTAACCTCAGAGGGTCGGGTTATAAGCCCTTAGTTAGAGCCGCTTCTTCCTCCGTCCAGCTCTTCATAAGTCTTGGTAGACGGTGGGCGCTCTCGCTGTAGCCACATAGCCACAGCTTCGGTCTCACGCATGACCCGGAGAAGGTTCTCACCTGCGAGTTTGGAGAGCTCTTGGTCCGTCCATCCTCTGCGTGCCAATTCCATGAACAGGGCAGGGAAGGTCGAAACATCTTCCAAGCCTTCCACATACGTGGGGATTCCGTCGAAGTCAGAGCCTATGCCGACATGATTGATGCCAGCTACCGTGCGGATGTGTTCTATATGGTCAGCGACGTCCGAGATGCTCGCGACGGAATCGTCGACACTGATATAGGGTGGATAGAAGACCTGCATCACGACCCCACCATTCTCTGTGAGCCGCCTCAGGATAGAATCGGGAACATTGCGGGGATGGTCAGCAAGTGCCTGTGCACCCGCATGCGAGAAAATGACCGGCGCTTCTACGAGGTTGAGCGCATCACTCATAGTCGCTGGCGATGTATGAGCCAGATCGACAAGCATACCCATTCGGTTCATTTCCCTGACGACCTCCTCACCGAAAGGTGAGAGCCCATCATTGACAACTTCATCGGTACTGGAATCTGCCCAATCGGTATTAGAAAAATGTGTCAGGCCCATATAGCGGACACCAGCACGGTAGAATGCTCTTAAGGCACCAAGCGAGTTTTCAATAACATGTCCACCTTCTATACCCAGTAGCGAAGCAATTTTGCCAGCCCCAAAGACACGCTGGATGTCAGATGCGCTACCTGCAAACTCGAGTTCGTCCGGGTACGTCTCAAAGATCCGGTGAGCAATATCGATTTGTTCTAGCTGCTGCTTTGCTGGTGCCGGGTCCTCCACGTTCACATGCACTGACCAAAACTGAGCACCCACCAAACCTTGGCGTAGTCTCGGAATATCGGTATCACCGCTGGTGGCCTGTCTCAGATCGTATAAGCCCACATCACCTTCAGGTGTCTGAATGTCACGGATCTGTCCTGGAAGGTCATTGTGCCCGTCGATAAGGGGTACCTGGGATAGGATCCGCTCAATTCGTTGCGTGAGAGTCTCCTGGGCGCTTGCCGGCATGAGATTGGGTGAGAGGACGATTAGGGATAGTACGAGGATTGGTACCTGCTTGAGCACGTGCATAGGATTTCCTCCTGGTGGTCGGGAAAAGTGATCTCCGTTCCGTGTCTGTGCCAGGCTGGAACATATTGGTCACTTTCCCGTCGGTATCTAGGCATGCAGATTTGCCCGATGACTGACTCTCGTGAGAAAAAAGTCACGGAACTGGCGGACAGTTCTGCACGGTCGCGGATCACAGAGGACCTCGAAACCAATCTTCTGGTCGAGGCTGGTGCGGGTTCAGGCAAGACCACAGCACTGATTGAGCGCATGGTAGCACTTGTCTCGGAAGGTAGGGCATTAGTGAACGAGATTGCGGCTGTCACGTTCACGAGGAAGGCTGCTACCGAGCTGCGGGAACGCTTCCAGAAACGCCTAGAGCGCTTGACTTGTGGTGAATGTTTGGACTCCGACGAAATCGTTCGGGAACGACTGGTTTTGGCACTTGATGATATTGATCAGGTCTTTATCGGGACGATCCATTCCTTCTGTGCAAGGCTGCTTCGCGAACATCCATTGGAAGTAGGCCTGGATCCAACATTCGAACAGATACCTGCCGACGAACGAGGTAGGTTCGAGAGTGATTTTTGGGACCAATATCTCGAGAGGCTGGTTCGCGAAGACGACCCGATCTTGAGTGAAATGAGTAACGTAAATCTCAATCCTTCTCATATACGTGATCTCTTCCGTGAAGTCGTGAAACATCCTGATGTGGTATTCCCGTATGACACTATAGAGACCATATCAGAAGCCGAAATGGCTGATCTTCGTGGTGAGTTGGAAGGTATTGTGGAAACAGGTTGGGAGCTGATCTCTGAAAAAGAGCCAAAGATGGGGTGGGATTCTCTTCAGAAAGTCATTCGTCAGCTACACTACACCCACGAAATCTCCGGATGGGATGAGCCCAGCACTTTATTGGACGCGCTCTCCAGGCTTTGTTCACCACCTAAGATCAAGATTGTCCAAAATAGATGGAAGGACAAAAAGTGTGCCAAGGACTTTAGAGATCGAGTCCAAAAGTTCGCTGATGAGAATGAACGAGCGAAACGGGGGGCAGAATTCCAAAACGCTCATCGTTATCAGCTTGCTATGCGGATTGCGATCCGAGGGGCTGAAGAATTCGCAGACTATCGCCGACGGATCGGGCGACTCGATTACCAGGACCTGCTCGGACTGTCAGCTGAGTTGCTGAGGAGGAGTATGGATGCCCGCTCCCAGCTCGGGGATAAGTACCGGAGGATTCTGGTGGATGAATTCCAGGATACGGATCCCCTACAGACGGAAATTCTTTTTCTTCTTACATCAGAACCCGCTGTTGGCGGGGAGGCGGCAGAAGGTGACTGGCGCCGGGATGATCCGCGGCCCGGAGCGCTATTCTTAGTTGGTGATCCGAAACAAAGCATTTACCGCTTCCGGCGTGCTGATATCAGCCTCTACAGTTTCGTAAAGGATCGCTTTGCAGACTTCGGGTCAGTTCTGACACTCACCATGAATTTCCGTTCACGCGCACCAATTACCGATTTTGTTAATGATGTATTCGGCAAGGGTGACTTGTTCCCGGAGGAAGGGAACGAGGAGCAGGCCCCGTTTCAGCCTCTGAATACCTGGGTGAGTGATTTTAGTGCAGCCGACGGAGTCCAGTCGTATAAACTAAGTCAGCAGGAGGGTAATAATCGGAAGTTGATCGCCGAGGAGGATGCCGCCCGTCTGGCAACATGGATCAATAGTCGACTCAGCACAGACGAGTGTGTACCGGGTGATTTCATGATCCTAACGCGGGACACAAAGCAACTCAGTGTCTATGCGCGTGAGTTCGAAAAATGGGGACTCCCGGTTCAAGTCACTGGCGCCGGCGTCAGCGGGGAGAAAGAGTTGCAAGAGCTTCAAATGCTCCTCGAATGCATGATCGATCCAGGAAATCCGATCAAGGTTGTAGCGGTTTTGGTAGGACTGTTCTTCGGTATCAACTACGAGGAAATGCTACAACACCAAGAGGGTGGAGGGCACTTTGATGTGATGGAAGTTCATTCCCTTGGCCATCCGATAGTGATCGAAGCTCTTAACAAGCTGAACAGTTGGTGGCGGGCGAGTGCCACGTCACCGGCAGACATCTTGATATCAGAAGTGATTAGCGAGTTAGGGGTCCTGCCTTACGTAGCAGCGGGAGAATTGGGTGCGCTCAGAGCCGGCACCCTCGTGTACGCACTCGAAATTGTTCAGGCTACCACATTAGCTGGTGACGCCTCACTACCCGGTGTTTTGAGGGCACTGCGGTCAGCTTTTGCAGAGTCTCGGGTTGAGGCCCCACTCGAACCAGGGCGTTCAGGGGTGATTCGCCTGATGAACCTGCACCAGGCCAAGGGCCTCGAGGCTAAAGTGGTTGTTCTCGCAGATCCTGCTGGAGCCCGATCCCGGACGCCAAAGCTCTATGTTCGTCGGGAGGAAGATGGCACAGCTTCGGGTTATCTGAAGGTAATGCGAGGGTCTCAAACTTTAGCCACTGCTCCGGCCTGGGACGATCACGAAAAAACTGAAAAGCGCTTTCAGGATGCGGAGGAAGTGAGGCTCCTCTATGTGGCCGTCACCAGAGCAAAGAGTGAACTCTGGGTTGCACGGTATCCCTATAATGAGCTGTCACCGTGGCTTAAGCTCGATCCGTTGCTGACAAAGCTGGATCCTGAGGGTCGGCCCATGACCGCTGATAAGCCAGAGCCACGAGCGGAAACCTCTCTTAAGAAGGAGGTGATCGAGCGAGATGGTAAGGCAGCAGTTGATAGGCTAAGCGGGTCGGCCAAGGCTTCATTCGAGTACAGGTCTGTTACCCGAATTGTGGAGGATGATGAAGTTATCTCGGAAGAGTTTTTGGCTACTGGGTCCGATGAAGATGGCGGAGAAGAGATTTTCCGGGGGTTTTCTTGGGGCAGCGTAGTTCACGGTGCCCTGGCAGCCGCTGCAGATGATCCTCCACCTGAGCTTCTTCGGACTACGTGTCGAGACCTTCTGCGAGAATATCAGCGCCCGCTCGATGATCTAGGAGAGCCGACCGAGCTTACCGAACTCCTTCAGGCGGTAGAAGCCGTGCGAGCTTCGAAACTTTGGGCCCGAGCACGGGAAGCCGACAAAATGATGGTTGAGGTACCATTTGCCCTGCAGCACGAAGGAATCCAAGCTGTCGGTGATTCTGAAGGTTTAAAGAGTAGGAAGAAGTCTGCATCAAGTTCCCTTACTGCTAGACAGATAGATATTTTTTCAAATACAGAGAATCCTAAAGTGGGTGATGAACCCTCTGGCGAGGAGGAGGAAGCCCTACTACAGGTGATCGAAGGGGTGGTTGATCTAGCGTTCAGGGAAGACGGTGGTTGGGTGATTGCTGATTACAAGACGGACCTGGGCACAGATCCGGATTTTAGTTCTCGGCTCAGAGCTTATCGTCAGCAAGTCGACCTTTATGCAGATGCCTGGGCTCGATTGACAGGGGATCCCATAAAGGAGCGAATATTATTCTTTACAGCTCAGGATAGAGTGGAGTCTTGGTGAACTGAGAACCTACGGCGCGGTGCCATGTGCCTGGAGTTATTATGCTTCCTCAGACTTGAGGGTGGAGGTGTATCTGGCTGACCTAACAACAATGAAGACGCACAACTAATGCTTTCTGGAGGACTGATGACGAAGGGGCTGAGGTTAAACGCAGGTCGAATGATGATCTTGGTTGGGATAATTATCAGCTTTAGTTCCAGCCCAGTGAGGTCGGACGCACAGGTCATGCCCCGCACTCGGCTTGTTTTGTTAGGGACAGGAACGCCCAATGCGGATCCAGAACGGTCAGGTCCCGCGACTGCAGTAGTGGTTGATGATCGTGCCTACCTTATTGATGCTGGCCCGGGCATTGTTCGCCGTGCCGCCTTGGCAGCACGTGAGAAGGATATGCCGGCACTCTCAGCGTCAGGCCTAAACCATGTCTTCATTACCCACCTGCATTCCGATCATACTGTTGGTCTTCCAGATTTGCTTTACAGCCCCTGGGTGCTTGATCGTCTCGACCCCCTAAATGTTTTTGGGCCTCCAGGGATACAGCGGATGATGAGTGGCATAGCAGAAGCGTGGGCTGACGACATCTCTATCCGGATCGACGGGCTTGAGCCGCGGGGTGCGAATCGTGATGGGTATAGACCGAATACTCATGAAATCGAGCCAGGACTTGTCTATGAAGACGAACTTGTCCGCGTGTATGCGATTTCAGTGAAACACGGATCTTGGCAGTATTCTTATGGCTACCGTTTTGAGGGACCTGATCGGACGATAGTGATTAGTGGTGATGCCGCGCCGAGTGAATCTCTGGTGGAGGCGTGTGATGGCTGTGACATCCTTCTACATGAGGTCTACAGTGCCGAGCGTTTTACTACACGACCGCCAGAATGGCAGGCTTACCATTCGCAGTTCCACACCTCGACGACTGAACTTGCTGATATCGCCAATCGCTCTAGGCCAGGTATGCTGGTGCTTTATCATCACCTGTTTTGGGGTACGGATGATACGGGGCTCATCAACGAGATGCGTGCGGCCGGATATAATGGCCTGCTAGCTTCAGGGAAGGACCTGGACGTGTATTAAGAAGGGTTCCCCTAATAGCTAGGGGATCTCTTAATTACTTTCTTCACTATCCAACCCACTTCTGATTATCCCCAATGGACTGCTTTCTGAAATGAATATTTTCCAGACAATTCATGAGCGTCGCTCTATCAAGGAGTTCACGGCGCGAACCGTAACGCAAGAGGAGATAGAGCAATTACTTGAGGCCGTAGTTCAAGCTCCAAACCATCGGATGACCGAGCCGTGGAGATTTTATGTGCTTGGTCCCAGAGCTCGTTATGCCTACGGTGCTGCGCTGGGTAAACGGAAAGCGAAGAGAGTAGAAGATCCTGAGGCGGCGGAGGCTGTGATTCTCAAGGTCGCTAATGCGCATGAAGCGCTCCCCTGCATGATAGCGAGTGCCTTGGTACTTGATGAAAATCCTGAAATATGTGAGGAAGATTATGCTGCGGTATTTATGGGACTCCAGAACCTGTCCCTAGCCGCCCACCATATGGGGTTAGGGGCTCATATTAAGAGTGGTGCGGTTATGGAAGATCCGTTAGCGCGATCGGCAGTGGGTGTGGCTGATGGAGAACGGATCATCGCGACGATCCACATCGGTGAGCCAGCGAGCATGCCGGAACAGAAGTCTCGCAAATCAGCTACAGATTTCACGACCTGGGTAGGCTAGGGCGATTGCCTTCCCAGGACATACGATAGATTAATTCCTGTCTGTGAAAGAGATTGGCCCGCACACGATAGGCCGTTTCTAACGGAACAGGTGAATAGGGAGATGCTGAGTGATGACAAGCAAGCTTCGGCCAGCTGGGATATTGGCTTTTACGATGGGTTTGACAGCGATTAGTACCTTTGCTCAAACCACATCGCCAAGAGAAAATATGGATCTGGCTCGATCACTGTTGGAGCAACTCGTCGAGATTAATACGACGAACACCGAGCGCGGTAATAACACACTTGCAGCGCAGGCGATGGCTGACGTGTTGCTAGAAGCTGGTTTTCCTGAGGAGGACGTTCATGTCCTCGTGCCAGAAGATTCCCCAACTAAAGGAAATCTCGTTGCACGATACAGGGGTAGGGATAGTGGAGAGGAACCCATTCTGCTACTAGCACATATCGACGTTGTTGAAGCCCTACCCGAGGATTGGAGTCCAGATCTTAATCCGTTTGAATTCATCGAGCGTGATGGGTACTACTATGGGCGTGGTGTTACGGATGACAAAGATGAGGCGGCTATCTACACCGCAAATTTCATCCGAATGCGGCAGGAAGGCTTTGTGCCAGATCGTGACATAATAATGGCGCTGACTGCCGACGAAGAGGGTGGCCCCCGGAATGGCGTCGCCTACCTGTTGGAGGAGCATCGTGAGTTGGTTGACGCTGCTTTCGCTCTAAATGAGGGTGGTGGGGGCATGGAGCAGAATGGGAGAAAGATCTCAAACAATGTACAAGCTGCTGAGAAGAAGTTTCTCTCATTCTTTTTCACGGGCACAAACCCTGGTGGACACTCTTCTTTACCCGTGCGTAAGAATGCGATTTATGATCTTGCTGGAGCGCTTCTAGCAGTTCAAAACTTTGATTTTCCCATCATGTTCAACGAAGTCACCGAAGCATTCTTTAGCCGATCTGCCGACCTCGTTGGGGGTGAAATGGGTGAGGCGATGCGGAGAATCGTATCCAATCCTGCAGATGCTCAGGCTGCTAGGGTCTTATCCTCAGAGACTGGTTATAGCTCGAGGCTACGAACGACTTGTGTAGCAACTTTACTTGAGGGCGGACACGCCCAGAATGCACTTCCGCAATTAGCTCAGGCGAATGTTAATTGTCGAATTTTTCCAAGTCATGATCCTTCAGATGTGCACGCAAAACTTCAAGAGTTAGCCACCCCCTTTGATGTGACTGTCGAGCCCAGAGGATCAGCGACAGAGAGTCCAGCTTCGCCTCTGACCCCAGAAGTTCTTGGTCCGATTGAACGAATTACGGAGCAAATGTGGCCAGGAGTAGAAGTCCTACCAGTCATGTCCACGGGTGCGACAGATGGACTTTATTTGCGTCGAGAGGGGATACCTGTCTACGGTGTGAGTGGGCTTTTCGGTGATA
>CAJWPN010000030.1:0-27091 GCA_913045345.1 uncultured Gemmatimonadales bacterium | reverse complement strand
AGAGTCGGATGTAGCGCATACGCCTAATCTGCGGTGATGCTCGTGAATTTTGCCAGTGAAAGTTCGTCCTAGCCCACCAAAGTTTTTTCAGGAAACGGCGTTTCAGTAGCGGCGATGTGTGCGGAGTCGTACCAGTACCGCCCCCTGCTGGCGGCGACAGAGGGGGGGCATCGGCAAAACCGTCAAAACACCAATCTTGTGCCCCTACTGCTTGCTTCCTGCTTGCTTGACAGGAGCCTGCGACACTAGCAAAGAAACCCCACAACCACCTAAGTGATTGCAGGGCTTCCAGTTACTTCAGTGGGCGCTGCTGGACTCGAACCAGCGACCCCCTGCTTGTAAGGCAGGTGCTCTAACCAGGCTGAGCTAAGCGCCCTGTGGCCAAAAAGCTAAGAGAGATAAGCGTTTCCCGGTATGCGACCTCCGAACCAATCCATCCTAGCAGCAGAAAGCTTCAGTCTCCGCACCACCTCTGTGGGTAACTCTTCACAAGAGTATAGAGCACGAAAGGGCTCGCCCAGAAGACACCCCCAAGCGCACCAGCTATTGTCATTTGCAGAATATTGGCCCCACCTGCTCCAATTCCTAACACAGGTAGGAACAAGGTGAGATAAGCAATCGGCAAAAGAACCCGCCGGTGAACCCCTATTATTTGCCAAGCACCCAGACCCACCAGTAATGGCAGAATTAGGGACAACCCGAACTCTCGGCCATTTAATACCTGGTCATAAGAGAGAACATGCACCAAGGCGGACCAGCCGAGACCAGTACCGAGCCCAGTTATTAATCCCCCTAATAAGATCTTCTTCACTGAACTGGTCACAGTACTGTTTCCTTGGTAGATCCACGATTTAATCTGGACTGAAGAATCATTCTGGACGAATCTAAAGTCGATAAAATTCGTCCTATCTCGGACTTCTGGGAGTCCGACATATGAGTCATAGCTCTCAAAAAATTCTGCTGCCAGTGATCTTTGTCCTGGCCTTGAGCCGGTGTTCAGAGACATCCGCGCCAGCAACAGCGACCGATCTTTGTCCAAACTTTGAGCATTTTGACTCGATCATGGGTCAATTCATGTCAACGAGAAGTATCCATGCTGGGGCTCTCGGAGTGATGAAGAATAGTAAGATCGTCTACGAAAAGAGTTTCGGCTGGAAAGATGAAGCCCAACAAACAGCCCTGCCCCGAGATGTAATGATGCGCCTGGCGAGCGTCACCAAGCCCATAACAGGAGCTGCAATTAGAAAGCTAGAAAATGAAGAACTCTTGAATTTAGATGATTACGTCTTTGATCTTGGCCAACCCGAAGGGGGTATTCTGAGTCTTGAGCCATTCAGATCCTTGGGCGATACGCTTTTGTCACAAGTGACAGTTCGCCACCTCCTCATTCATCGTGGTGGCTGGGACCGGGATGTGGTCGGTGATCTTGCGTTTAGAGAAATCCGCATCGCTGAGGCTATGGAAGTCCCAAGTCCCCCAGGAAGGCTTAATACTGCTCGATATGTGTTAGGCCAACCACTCCAACTTCAACCCGGTTCAGAGAGAGCATACTCTAATATCGGCTACCTGATGCTCGGGCTAGTCGTCGAAGAGATATCTGGTATGGATTATTTGACCTATGTGCTGGAGAACGTGTTCGATCCAATCGGAGTTGCACGTGGAGAACTAATCCAAGGAAGAACATTCCTGGAGAATCAAAATTCTCGCGAACCCTGGTACGACTCTGATGCTATGAGTAAGAACGTATTCGATCCCTCTGGGCCACAAGTGAAGACCCCCTACGGGGGCTGGAACCTTGAAGGCATGATTTCGTTTGGCGGATTGGTGGCCTCGACCAGGGCAATTCTTGAGTTCTTGAATACCTATCAGGTTTCAGGAGACGACATAGGTGCCCTACGAACTGGAACTGAGAGCTCAACATGGAGGCGAAACCATACGGGGAGCCTATCAGGTACAAATACGCTTGCTCGGCAACGCGGTGATGGGGTCAACTACGTGGTACTCTTTAACAAGAGGCCCTCTACTGGGGGATACTATAGTTCGCAGATCCGAGGAGAAATTGATAACCTGCTTGATCGGGGATTGATATGCTGGCCTCGAAATTGAGATCTGAGCTTATCCGCTACTAAATCCATGAAACCGTGGCTCGGCGCCGTCGGGTTCCTTACATTTTTTGGTGTTGATCGTGGGAGAGGGCCGGTTGGCATCCAAAGATGCCTCCATCCTCCGGAGGATAGAGCATGAAGACACTAGCTCTCGGTGCTGCTGCACTGGGTATTTGGCTGACGGTTGGAATCCAACCCAATGCTACCAGTCTGCCTTCTTATAAGGCCACTGCTGAATACTCGTTTGATCACCTGTCGAATCCAGAACTGACCGATGTTGTGCAGCAGTATTGTGTGCGTTGCCACAATGAAGAAAGGCTCACGGGCAACCTCTCACTTGAGACCTTTGCGGTTGAAGTAGCTGACCAGCAGGCAGAAACCGCAGAGAAGATGATTGTGAAGCTTAGAGCAGGGCTGATGCCTCCTCCTGGAGCTCGTCGACCGCAAGGTGACACGCTCCTTTCGCTCGTTCAGACCCTTGAAACGGTTATCGATGAGGCTGCTGCTGGTGATCCGGATCCAGGTGCCCGCAGATTTCAAAGATTAAATCGGCCTGAGTATGAACGGGTAATCCGGGACCTGTTGGCTCTGAATATAGATGCTGGCCGTTGGTTACCCGCGGATACATACCTTGGAAGCTTCGATAATATGTCGGCCGCCCAAGGACTTTCGACTACCCTGCTCGAGGCATATTTGAGGGCCGCGACAGAAATCAGTCGACTGGCAATAGGGACGCCAGACGCCGTGTCCTCAAGTATGAAATACACAAATCCGATAGAAGTATCCCAGCACGCCTGGGATCAACTTGAGGGAGCTCCGTTCGGTACAAGAGGTGGAATCGTCGTAACGCATGATTTCCCGGCAGATGGTGAATACGTGTTCTCAGTGCAGACTCTATTCGGTAGGGGCACGGGGATAGAGGATCTCGATTTCTCGATTAATGGCGAAGGGGTCGCACTTCTAGGGCTAGAAAATAATGGAGGCTCAAGCGCCCCTATCGAAACTGAACCCATCTTCGTACCGGCCGGTCAACACAGAGTCGCAGTAGCATTTGTCCGAAGGATAGAAGGGCCATACGAGGACCGGCTGAGCCCTCACGCCTGGTCATTTGTCGGGGGTGAAGATGCTCAGCAATGGGCGAACTACGGAATCACAGCTCTGGTTCACCTGACCGACCTTATGATTACAGGACCTAATGATTCCAGAGGAATATCCGAGACTCCTAGTCGCGAAAAAATCTTCATTTGTTACCCAACCTCACCTGCTGAAGAGCGACCGTGTGCTGAATCAATAATCTCGAAGTTGGCAAGTGAAGCATACCGACGACCCGCTACGGCAGCGGACCTAGAGGGTCCGATGTCTTTTTACACTAGCACTGCCTCAGAAGGCGGTTTTGAACTTGGTATACGGACAGCACTCCAAGCGATCCTAGCCAGTCCTGCCTTCCTCTTACGGCTCGAACGGGAACCGGATCAGGCCGCTTCCGGAGAAAATTACCGCTTGGGAGATTTCGACCTGGCTTCGCGCTTATCATTTTTCTTGTGGGGCACCTCTCCGGATCAAGAACTGCTCGAATTGGCAACGCAGGGACAACTCGCAGAGCCCCCGGTTCTGGCTAGACAGGTAGAGAGGATGTTAGCTGACCCTCGCTCCGAAGCCCTCGCTACACGCTTCGCTCACCAGTGGCTGCGACTTCAGGATGCGGCTAAGAATCAACCAGAACCGTACTTCTACCCCGATTTTAACGGCCAACTTCGCCAAGCGATGGTCCGTGAAACGGAGCTCTTCTTCTACGACTTAGTAAGAGAGGACCGGAGTCTTCTCGAGCTTTTGAGTGCCGATTATACCTTTATCAATGAAAGCCTTGCCCGGCACTATGGAATTCCGGGGATTTCTGGTTCAGAGTTTCGACGGATCCGATATCCAGATGAGACACGTCAAGGGCTTTTGGGACACGGGAGTGTGCTCCTTTTGACTTCTATGTCTGACCGAACCTCTCCTGTTCTTAGGGGAAAATGGGTCATGGAAGTACTCATGGGTGCCCCTCCGCCTCCTCCACCTCCGGATATCCCAGCATTTGACCAAACAGAGAGCTCATCTGACGGTCGGCAGCTAACAACGCGGGAACGTATGGAACTGCACAGTGCCAACCCAACGTGCAACTCTTGTCACCGTTTTATGGATCCTATAGGCCTAGCACTGGATAATTTTGACGTCACAGGCAAATGGAGAATCCGTGAGAATGGGATGCCACTCGACACCCGGGGTACATTTTACGATGGCAGTTCAGTAAACACGCCTTCCGAACTTAGGAATGTGCTCTTGAAGCGTCCGATCCCGTTGGCACGCAACTTTGCTTCAAATTTGCTAGCCTATGCAATAGGCCGAAGGGTAGAATACTATGATCAACCATCTGTTCGGTTGATTGTCCAGGAAGCTGAAGCTAGTGAGTATCGCATGTCATCATTCATTAGGGGTGTTGTAGAGAGCCTCCCCTTCCAAATGATGAGATCACAATCGACAGACGAAGCACAACACGACTCGGGGATGTAACAAAATGGAATTCATTACTGGAAAGCACATTTCCCGCCGGTCTTTTGTCCGAGGTATGGGTGCGACAGTCGCCCTGCCATTCTTGGATGCTATGGTTCCAGCCGGCAGACCGTGGCGAGACCTGACCGCTGATCCGGGCTACACAAGACTGGTCTGTATCGAAGAATCAATGGGCAGCGCAGGTGGCAGCACCTGGGGAGATGCTCAACATTTGTTCGCCCCAGCTAAAACGGGTCGTGATTTTGATTTCTTGCCGACAAGTCAGTTGGCGCCTCTACAAGAGTATAGAGACTACCTAACGATCGTCAGTAACACTGACTGTCGCATGGCAGAGCCATATCGAGCAGAAGAGATCGGAGGAGATCATGACCGGTCAACAGCGGTATTCCTGACACAAGCCCACCCCAAGCAAACCCAAGGGTCGGATATCTATCTTGGGACCTCACTAGATCAATTGCATGCTCGTCGTTTCGGTCGGGACACCGCGCTACCATCACTTGAACTCTGTACCGAATCAATCGATCGAGGTGGTGGTTGTGCGTACAACTACCACTGCGCATACACAACCTCCCTTTCCTGGGCCTCACCTAACCAGCCGCTCCCTGCGATTCGTGAACCACGAGTAGTTTTCGAGCGTCTCTTTGGAGCAGGTGATACACCGGAAGACCGAGCTGCCCGTCGGCGGACAGATCGTAGCATGATTGATTGGATTACGACTGAGATAGCCCGGCTGAAAAGGGAGTTGGGTGCAGCAGATCGTTTAGCGATGGATGAATATCTAGATCACATTCGAGAGATCGAGCGTCGGATCCAACTAGTTGAGCAGAGAAATACAAGTGGGGAGGAACGGGATATGCCCGAAGCTCCCTCTGGAGTCCCAGATTCTTGGGAAGAGCACATGAAGTTGATGTTCGACCTCCAGCTGCTTGCCCTGCAAGCTGACCTGACCAGAGTCATCACGTTCAAGACAGGGTTTGACCAATCAAACCGAAGCTTCCCCGCAAGTGGGACAACAAAATCACACCATGGGGCATCGCATCATGGGAATATCCCTGCAGACATTATGGACTTCAACAAGATCAATGCCTACCGCCTAAGTCAGGTAGGCTATTTCCTTGAGAAAATGAAGAACACGATGGAAGGCGATGCTTCATTACTCGACAAAACAGCAATCATATGGGGATCTCCTATGGGAGATCCTAACCTCCATAATCATCGCCGGTGCCCACTCATCCTTATGGGTCATGCGAACGGTGCACTCGAAGGGAATCTGCATCTGAGAACACCTGAAGGCACACCAATGGCTAACGTCTTACTGAGCCTTATGCAGGGGATTGGACACGACGATATGAGGGCTTTTGGAGATAGTACCGCGGAATTCCCACTCGTCTTCCCTCGGGGAGTAACGTCTGAAGCTAGTCAGAGAGGGTTATGAGTACTCGTATGAGATTAAATTTGCCTGGAACGCTGCTTGTAGTGGGTCTGTTATCGGGAGCTACGTTCCCGTCGGTCGTGCCGCTCATTGACGCGGCACGACAAGGGGATGCAGCCACAGTTGAATCCCTACTCAAACAGGGAACAGACCCGAATACAGCTGCCGGAGATGGTATGACCGCTTTGCACTGGGCTGCAGAGCGAGGTCATCAGAAGGTAGTCGAGCTATTGATCTCATCTGGTGCAGTGGTAGATACGAAAACAAGAATCGGAAAATACACACCACTCCATTTGGCCAGTCGGAGTGGACATGGTGGAGCCACACGTCTGCTTCTTCAGGCAGGAAGCAACCCGAATGCAACCACTACTACTAGTGGAGTGACACCTCTGCATCTTGCTGCTGCTGCTATAGGGGGTGCAGATGCCGTCGCAGCGCTACTCGAGCACGGAGCTGACGCGAATGCGACAGAGGCGTCTTCTGGACAGACGCCACTAATTTTTGCGGCAGCGTATAATCGAGCGGCGTCAGTGACCAAGTTACTCAATCATGGTGCCGACGCCTCGATTACAACGAAAGTTGTTGATGTAATTCAGAGCCTGTTATTGGACAGGGAAGCGAACCGGCGTTTCAGAGATGCAGTCTCTTTGTTCCGTGAGAGTAATGAAGCAGGCAGAGATTGGGAGCCAAGCTCTAGCCAGGTTCAAGAAGCTGTGAGCACTCAAAGGGAATTCCTTAGATCCAATCAGAACGCAGACGACCTGGATCCAGATGATCTCATATCTCTTAGGCCAGATTACCCTGGGGGACCAGATGTGAAGCGCCCCCCGTACAGGGAGACCTTGGTCGGTATGACTGGAGGTATGACAGCACTTCTGCATGCAGCCCGCGAAGGGCACGTGGAAACAGCACTAGCACTCCTGGAAGGAGGTGCAGACGTCAACCAGGTAAGCGGTGGAGATAGAACCAGTCCGCTACTGATGGCGGTGCTCAATGGGCAATTCGACTTAGCTCTCTTGCTGCTAGATTGGGAGGCCGACCCTGATCTTGCAGCTTCCACTGACGGGGCTACCCCGCTCTTCGCAGTACTCCAAACAGAGTGGGCACCCAAATCAAATTATCCACAACCTCGTGCACAGGATATTCAGAAAGCAGGGTACCTGGATGTTCTAAGGAAGCTTCTCGATGCAGGAGCAAACCCTAATGTTCAGCTGAATACACATCTATGGTATTGGGAGTACGGCTTAACAAAGATGGGCATAGACCTTACAGGCGCTACTCCGTTTTGGCGCGCTGCGTTTGCTCAAGATCTTGGGGCACTCCGGCTCCTAGCTGATCACGGAGCAGACCCAAACATTCCAACATGGTGGCCCGAAGTAGGCATGCGTGAACGTAGGCAGGAGGATGGAAGGCAGCAGGAAGATTCTGGGATACCCTCGATTCCTTATGGATCAGATAATGCACATCCGATCCATGCTGCGGCTGGCGGCGGGTACCTAGGGTTAGGCGCTTTTAGTGTAAGAAATGTACCCGACCAGTTTCTGCCCACACTCAAGTACCTGGTTGAGGAACATGGCGCAGATGTAAATCTTGCAGACTCGTGGGGCTACACACCCCTGCACTATGCAGCTTCGAGAGGGGACAACGAGATGATACTCTATCTCGTATCACAGGGAGCAGACGTCTCGGCTATAACCCGCCTCGGACAGTCAACTGCGGATATGGCCCGAGGAGGCCGTGCAGGATTCTTTACGCGATTCGCATTTCCAGAGACTGAAGAACTCTTGATCAGTCTTGGCTCAACGCTTGAGTGCCTGCATACGCACTTCCTTGATACTGGAGATTATTGCCCAGGTTCTGGGGTCAATAGAGACGAGTGGGGAAGCACTACAAACCAACGAAAGCCATTGATTGGTGGGACCCCGAGATACTGAGTCTCGTTCCTATAGCTCTCGTGCTCATCTCCAGTTGTATTGTCCTTGTCTACCCTTAGGACGATATCAGCTGACGATTGCGTAAGCTGTTCAGCAAGTAAGAATCCCTCATGACCATCGGCTTGTTCGACCTTGCTCACCGATGACGGCCGTTAGTAAAAACCTGCTCAAAGAGACGATACGATATGAAAAGCAATCCAGAATCGCATTCAAGTAGGACGACTGAGCCCAACCTCACGCCGGTACAACGATTTGGTGAAGTCATTGCTGACCGGGTGGAGCGTTGGATGCCAAGCCCATTTCTGTTTGCAATTCTGCTCACATATGTAGCTGCGATCGCAGCGCTTATCTCTGAGGGAGTAAGTGTCCCTGAGATCGCTCACTCCTGGTATGGTGGCTTTTGGTCTCTGCTTCAGTTTGCTATGCAAATGGTGCTCATCCTAGTCACTGGCTGTGTGGTCGCGTACCACCCAAAAGTGCGAGCAGGCATCCTGCGACTTGTCCGAATTCCTAAGAATGGCCGCCAAGCAGTTGTATTGGTTGGTCTTGGATCGATGTTGACCGGGTGGGTCTCCTGGGGGCTCGGCCTGATATTTGGGGCAATCCTAGCTCGAGAGATGGGCAAACTCGCGGCCAAGGATGGTATGGCTGTGCATTATCCCCTTCTGGCAGTAGCTGGCTATATGGGCATGAGTCTCACCTGGGGATGGGGGCTATCTAGTTCTGCGGGACTGCTTCAGGCAACTGATGGAAATGTCTTTATGCAACAAGGAATCGTAGACAGAGTTATTCCTGCAACAGAATGGGTCTTCCATCCCTACTCGCTTATCCTGACAGCCTCAGCTCTCATTTTTGCGTCCATTATGCTTTACCTGCTTTCACCACCCGATGAGAACTGCAGAGGGATTACTCGCTATGTCGACTTAAAAGAAGAAGTGGATAAAGAATCCACCCCTGCAGACCTACCTAAAAACCCAACCTTGGCTGACCGGATCGACAACAGCAAGGTCCTCGGTGGATTGATCGCCTTAGTTGGTGTCTATCTCTTTGTAGAAGAATTCCTAACCCAGGGTCTTGGAGCTCTGGACTTGAACGTTTTCAATTTCGGGTTCTTGATGATCGGCCTGATCCTGTACAGCAGCCCATCCCAATACCTGAAAGAATTCCAGGACGCAGTTAAGGGCAGCGCAGGCGTTATCCTGCTATTCCCTTTCTATGCAGGTATCATAGGCATCATGACAGGAACCGGACTTGTCGACACTATGACTGAATCCCTGCTTTCGATTGCAACAACAGAATCTTTTGCTGTTACAGCTTGGATCACCGGCGGTATCCTTAACGTATTCGTCCCCTCTGCAGGCGGTGAATGGGCTATCATCGGTGGGCCAATGATGCTTGCAGGTACCGAACTTGGTATCCCTCACGGACAGACTATAGCAGCCTATGCAGTGGGGGATGCGCACACAAATCTGTTAAACCCGTTCTGGGCAATCCCTCTGTTGGCAATTACTGAGCTTAGAGCTCGGGACATGTTCGGCTACGCAATCACCATGATGCTTCTGCTAGTGCCCTTCATAGCAATTGTGCTCTACCTCCTACCGTACTGAGGACAACGATCAGACACGGTAAATAAAGTGAGAACCTGACAACGCTGGATATCTATAGCACGGACAACCGGACAAGCCGGCAAGTAAGATGGAGAGTCGAGGTATGAGTCATATTATTTCTGATGGCGAGAAGAGCATTAGCCGCCGTGACCTTATCACCCGAGCTAGCGGACTAGCAGTCGCTGCGGTCGTACCTCGGGCTATCTCAGAATCTAGGGAGCCAGCTTGGGCAGGATCGGCTCAAGAAGCTTTTCCCCGCAAGCATGACTTCAGCATTCCAGAAGGAATTACGTACTTGAACGGTGCCTACATGCACCCCATGCCCAATAAAGTTCGTGACGCAGTGCGTGATTACAACGACAGGCGCGGTGGTTTTACAACCCAGACCAGTGCTAACCCAGACTTAGACAATAGGGTGAAATCAGAGTTTGCGTCCTTGATAAACGCTAAGACCTCTGAGATCAGCTATATACCTAACACGACAACAGGCGAAATCCTCGTAGTGCAAGGGTTAGGTATCCCGCACTCAGGAGGCAATGTGGTTACCGACGCGTTGCACTTTGAGAGTTCGATTATTCATCTGCAGTCACTCGAGAAAAATGCAGGCCTAGACCTTCGCATCGTGATGCCGCGTGAAGGAAGGATTGACCTTGAGGACTTTAATCGTGTTGTCGACCGAAATACTCGGCTAATCGAGATTTCGCTCGTAACCATGTATAACGGATTTCAGCATGACCTTAAGGCAATATGCGACTTAGCACACTCCAATGGAGCGTACGTGTACGCGGATATCATCCAGGCTGCAGGAGCTGTTCCAATCGATGTGAAAGAAAGTGGAGTAGACTTCTGTGCCTGCTCCGGATTTAAGTGGCTAATGGGTGACCTTGGACTTGGATTTCTTTATGTGCGCGAGGACCTTTTAGGAAGCGTGATTGAGCGCACCCAATTCGGCTATCGATCAGTTAATAGTTACCAAACGCACTTCTTACCTTACGACCCTCCAGGTGACACCCCATTTACTTGGGACCTTGGTGAGGAAGCGAGCCCACTTTTCGAAACGGGAAGCGTTGCTGGATCTGCTAGAGCGGCGCTAGGAGCGGCAATTCCATATCTCCGAGATATCGGAGCTGACAGAATTGAAGAACATCGGCAGCCCTTACTCGATCTCCTGCGTAAAGAACTGCCAGATCTGGGTTTTGAATGTGTCACACCAGACGGTACGACTTCACCCATCATTACTTTTACGATGGCCGAAGGGGCCGGGGTTCGTGAGCGACTCAACAAGGCGGGTATCGACATAAGTGTATATCCGAATCACCTACGGTTCTCACCCTCGATTTATAACGACCTTACCGATGTAGAATGGGTACTAGAATCGCTTTCTTGACCCTAAGCGAAGCCATATAGAAACTCCTTCGTCCACCATATGGAGCATCCTGTGTACTCGACCGAAATACTTAAGTTGTATGCCCTGACTGCCCTGGTCTTCTTCGCTGTGGACCTTCTATGGCTTGGTGTTGTCGCTAAAGGATTTTATCAGGAACACCTGGGCCACCTTATGAGAACCGACGTCATCTGGGGAGCCGCCCTGTTGTTCTACTCAATCTTCATCGGAGGCGTGCTGGTTTTCTCAGTTCTACCTGGACTGGAAGCTCAGTCACTCAGCTACACCATAGCGTTGGGTGCATTTCTCGGCCTAGTCACCTACGCCACATTCGATCTCACATGTTTGGCACTGTTAAAGGATTTTCCGGTTGTGGTAGTCTATGTAGACCTAGTATGGGGCATCGTTCTTACGGCAGGTGTTTCCGCATCAGGATACGGCCTCGGAAAGTGGCTCGGACTCTAAGGAGAATGACTGCCCCTTAGGCTCAATCACATTCACCGAGTCCTGATCACAACATCAGATCTTCAGGTCGCTTCATTAACTACAGGAATGAGATCTCGTTGTGTGTCCCGTCACAAAAAGGTTTGTTGACGGTCTGACCACACCTACACAGAAAAAAGGGTTTCCCCTCGCGGGTCTCAACCGAATTCCCTTCGTGATCACACAACTCCACGTGCCCCTCGACCTTGTAAGGACCGGTCTTAGTAATCGTGATCTTTACCTCTGACAAAACATCCTCCTTAATCCAATAGAATTAAATACTTTGAGGTCAAATAACATCCGCTTTTACTCCCGCCATGGGTATTGGGGCCGTATGAGATGCCAGTCAGTCTCCTCTTGGAATGCCATACCAAAGTCTAGAACAGCTTGATCGTCGAATGGTGACCCAACAATCTGGAGACAGAGAGGTAACCCGTCTGTGTCGAACCCGCATGGAATATTTAAGCCCGGGTGTCCAACCAGGTTCGCGATGTAATTGAGCCTGGGTGTATTCACACTAAAATCGTCAGGTGGCTCCCACTCATTACGAGCGGGAATCGGCCAACCGTTACTGACCTCTCTGAGTGCTGCACCATTTGGCCATGTTGGAGCGATGACCGCATCGTACCTAGACAAAATCTCGTCTGCCTCACGGGTAAGTTGGCTGCGAATTCGTTGAGCAGTCAGGTAGTCTCCGGCCGGCATCATGCGTCCAGCCATCCATCCAGCAGCTCGATCCTCATTGAATGAGAACATGCCCAAGGCCCGTCCATCGTCAAAAAGGGGCTTGAATATGGTGCCACTCTCTACCGTAACGATGGTCGTGAATAGTGCCCCAGTGGGATATAGTGGCAGTTCTATGTCTTCCACGATAACACCCATGGCTTCCCAAACATCAAGTGCTTGCTGAAATACCTGGCGATTATGGTCAGATTGAGTGAGGAGGAATTCCCTGTGATGCACACCCAATCTCTTTCCTCGCATACTGCCTAGATCCGGATTGAATGCAAATGGACGATCTGTTGATGAATTATCACGGACATCCGGACCATTAATCTCTTCGAGGATGTACCCGCAATCCTCCGCCGAACGTCCAACTGGACCGATCTTGTCCAAGCTCCATGAAAGAGCCATACAGCCGTAACGGCTCACGCGGCTGAATGTGGGGCGAAGCCCTGAGGCCCCAACTGCAGAACCAGGAAATACAATTGACCCCCCGGTTTCCGTTCCAATCCCAAAACCAATCAGACCAGCTACCGCAGCTGATACAGTTCCGCTAGATGACCCGAAGCTGGTCCGATCTAGTTTCCAGGGATTCAGTGCAGAACTGGTGTTTCCACCAGCAAACTCTCCGAGCGACATTTTCGCCATGAGAACTGCACCAGCATCTGCTAGTTGATCAATCACAGCCGCATTACGGTCCGGGACTCGATCTCGGAAGATTCCAGAACCCCAGGTAGTGCGAATTCCGTCGGTATCGAGAAGGTCTTTGACACCATAAGGGATACCGTGCAGGATGCTGCGCCTTTGACCTGAACGAAGCTCGGCATCTGCCCGTTCTGCCGATTCGAGCGCATGCTCTCGAGCAATAGTGACCATAGTAGAGAGCTGTCCTTCATGATCAGGCCTTGGCTCACTCGGAAGATCAAACGGAGGTGGATCGAGTTGCTCCGCGCGATCAAGATACATCTGAGTGAGTTGAACGGATGTCATATCACCAGAAGACAACTTCTCGGCCAACTCTCGTACCGTTAGAAAATGAGTAGTTTCCTGCATGAGTCAGCCTCGGTGAAAAATCGTGAGTGGCTGCTCATCATTGTCTAGTGGAAAGCTTCGTAACTCGTTCGAGATTCGAATGCTATTCGCTACTGCTCTACGTAGTCTTTCGAACTCTTCTTGGCGTTCGTAGATCCCGCGTGGCCCCTGAGCATCGAGCAGCGTATGTAGTGTTTCCGTTGAGACCTCACCTGTTTCAGCAACCTGAGCACAGGCTTGTTGCCATACCATAGCCAAGCCGGCAGCACCTACGCTGGCCACCTTGGTAAACTGCCGACGAGTAACTTTCATCTCTATCTCTACCTCCTGTGAAAGAAGTCGATGTTAATGAATGACCTTTAAACTCAAGGGATGAGGTCGTTACGCACCTCATCAATGATGCCATAGAAGCAACACCATTCTCCCTCCAACACTGCAGGTCTCGAACGCAGTCCGAATACCACACCATCTTCCGGAGCCACAACTTCAGCGCACACTTCACCATAAAGATTATAAATCTCCCCTAAGACCGTGTTCTGTCTGATCGGTTTTTCAAAAACCAACTCCTGGCTACCTACCCACATACCTGATCCTGGCGCTAGCAAGGCCTGCTGATGACCCATTCTCCATTCATCGGCATACTCTGCGTCCCCTGACACCATACCATAATGGCGCATGACGTTCAGATAACTTGTTGCTAAGTCATCAGCGATTGTATGGAAATCACTCGTAAGTGTTCGACAATTGCCCCCCAGTTCTACAGTGATACCCGCTTTTCCAAGCTCTGCCATCTTCGAGGCAGGATTCTTGCCACCAACCCCACTGCGAAAAACCAAATCCCATGGCGTACCCATCGAGGCAGCAAGCTCCATACTCTGAGTATTGTCGGATGCAAAGATCATATGTGCGAGATATGAGTGTTCTCCGCCTGAGTGAATCGCGATCTGCAAGTCACAGGCATCTTTCATGGCAATCCAATGTGCCCATGCCGCACGTTCGGTAGGATAGCCATCAAAGCTCCCTGGATAGATCCGATTCATGTCATAGGTGAATGAGTCCAACGGATCTCCGCGTTTGCCTGCTTCGAAAGCTGGTACATTCATGGCTGGGACACCGACCACCGTCCCTGATACCGCCAAAGGATCAAGTTGATCGAAGAGGCGAAAGATTGAGAAAGCACCCTCTGGTTCATCACCGTGTGTTGCTCCGTTGATCCACAGGATTGGACCGTCATTCGCACCATGACAAACGAGCAGCGGAATTTCCCGGTCTCGCCCATCAGCAGCAGGACCTACATACAGTGCCGCTTGGCTAATGGCTGGTGACTCGATACTGCGATTTCCGATCTCGAAGTTATCTCTCATACCTTTCGTCTCTTGAAAAATTGGGTGATCCAGGGAGGGACACGACGTCAATCTGTCTCACTAACTTCCTGAGGTCATTAAGTGGATTATCCCAGTTCTGGCGCGGCAAGCTAGAATGAGTTGCTAAGATAGTCACATCTTTGGGTGCTATCTTTATGATAATCGGCTCTTTGCTAGTCCCACTTAGATTGTTAGCGTCACCAGTCGTCCCATCAGACAAATCATAGATCCTACAGCGGCAACTGCAGCACTTGCCTGCCTCTCCCATAATTTGAGGCTTACTTACGATGCACGAAGGAACTTCTGGAGAACAGGAAATCCAGGCTCAACAGCAGAGTCGAGCCCGAGCTGAAAGATTCTACAGGCGCCAAATGCGGAGCAGCCTTTCAGAAAGAATGATCGAACTCATCGGGAAGCAAGAAATGGTATTTGTCGCTACTGCCGATTCAGATGGGAACTGCGACTGCTCGCCAAGGTTTGGTGCAGCTGGCTTCGTGATGGTACTGGATGATAGGACGCTGGCCTACCCCGAGTATCGAGGCAACGGTGTTTTTGCCAGTCTCGGAAATATCTCTGAGAATCCCCATATCGGCTTAGTTTTTCTAGACTTCTTTGATACGACCGTCGGGTTACACGTAAACGGGGGTGCTAATAGCCATGCACCAACTGAACTGCCCTCAATCCTGAGCGCGTACCTAGAAAGAGAGGGTCCCAAGATGGACTCCGAAGTTGAGCGATGGGTAGTAATCACTATAGATGAAGCGTACATCCACTGCTCCAAGCATGTCCCATCCTTAGAAAAGAAAGACAAAGCGATCAGGTGGGGGACAGATAATAGAGAAGCAAAGTCCGATGATTACTTTCTGAAAACAGCACGGAGAGAATCACGGAGAATCCCTAGAGAAACTTAGGACAGAACCTCTGATTTGAGATGGTTCCGTGTGAGCCTAGCAGAAAGCTTATACTCCCTTTTTTCTACACACCTCCACTTACTTGATAATCGCCATAGGCAGCAAGACCAGATAGGCCAGAACTAATAGGAGTGGAGCAGCTGTGATTGACCCCTGGGCTAGCAAACCATATCCGAGTGCCAAGCAAATGATCCCTGCACCACCCAACATTGCGTTCACTTTCGTAAACTTTAGAGCCTCCGGGGGCTTAGATGCTTTTCGTAGAATCTTCTTAGCCATATTCCATAAGCATTGCTAGAGGGTCGCTAATGCTACCTGGAGGCGCGACACTAATCAATTCACGCACAACTCAGAGAAGATCCTTCAGTTTCTTCTTAGTGATTCCTAGAAGTTCAGCTGCTGCAGCTTCGTCACCTGCACATCGTGCGAGAACTGATCGGACGTGACGAGTGATCGCCAGGCCCAGGGTCAGATCATCCGAGGTTATACTCTGATCTCCTAATACCAGATGGTCTTCTCCGATTACCGAACCTCTAGCAAGAATTGCTCCTCTCATTAGAGCGTTCTCAAGCTCTCGAATGTTACCCGGCCAATTATACGAAAGAAGATTTTCCAGTGCGGCATCAGAGATTCTATACACTTCCCTATGGGTCTCTTCGCGAACACGCCCCAACAATGCATTAGCAATGAGCGGGATGTCCCCCGGACGATCTCGGAGTGGTGGAACTGCAATCTCAACGACCTTAAGGCGAAAATAGAGATCTTCTCGGAACCGGCCTTCCTTTATCAACTGTTCAACCGGCTGATGTGTTGCCGCAATCACACGAGCATGGGTGGTTCTAGGTTCTTCGCCCCCGACAGGATAGAAAGATCTTTCTTGCAAGACACGGAGGAGTTTTGTCTGGAAGTCCGGACTCGTATCACCTATTTCATCCAGAAAGATCGTCCCTTCACCCGCCAGCTCGAAATAGCCTTTCCTAGCGCTAATTGCTCCTGTAAATGAACCTTTTGTGTGACCAAAAAGCTCTGACTCCAGTAGTGTATCTGTTAATGCTGTGCAGTTAACTGCAATGAATGGCTCTCCTGAAAATGCAGAGTGCTGGTGAATTGCACGTGCAATAACTTCCTTACCGGTTCCTGTCTCACCCCGAATAAGGACAGTTGCGCGGTTTCGTGCTAGGACACCAATAGTCTTGTAGATCTCAACCATCTGAGGATCACGACCGATGAGCTGACCACTCTGAAGACTAACTTCTTCATCTTCAGTATCCGGACCCTCATTGTCCTCGTCGAGTTCACGGAAACAGCGTTCTGCTAGAGCTTGTAGTACCTTCGGATCTACTGGTTTCACAAGAAAATCGAAAGCACCTGACTTCATCGCTGTAACCGCAGTTTCCATGTCGTCATGACCTGTCATGACGACAACGTAAACACCCTCCATCGCCTCCCGAATCTTGCTCAGAAGGTCTAGTCCGGTCATACCAGACATCCGTACGTCTGTCACAATCAGACCTGGATCAAACTTCTTTACCCGAGAAAGTGCTTGCTCGGCACTTTCAGCGACCTCCACATCAAACCCAGCATGATTTAGGCGGGTCCTGTAGACCTCAAGGGCATCTTTATCGTCATCGACGACCATTATCCGGCGACTCATAGTTCTGCTTATACCCCGAAGATCTCGATTCTGCACCTATTGTGACTCATACCTATCCTCATCTGAATGATCTCCTCCAGTGCCTCGTAGCCAGTATGATGGTTGATCAGGAAGTTCTCTAGCCCTAAGCCTGGCCATCTTTTCCTTGTTTCTGGTTCGCCGCACTTGTACAACCAGAAGCAAGATGAGTGCCAACATCGTCCAAAAGATGGCGGAATGGCTCAATACGAAGAGCCAACCGTATCGATCCTTAACATGCTTCCTCCAGTCCTCCTCAAACTGACTCGTGGTGAGACCAAATACGGATCGAAAGGCAGGCTCAAAAGCCCTATCGAGATGCCAGCGATCTAAGAAGATCTTGAGTCCTCGATCGCCACCCTCACCAAGAAGGTAAGTGACCGCACTAGCAGATAAGAGATACGCGACTTCCGCCTCAGCCCGACCCGATGGCCATCGTAGCGTGAGAGAGTCCATCGATGGAGCGTTTCCTAGCGCTAAGAGCACCCTCAGTTTCCAAGCTTCCATCGCTCTGAAACCACCCGATGCCCACTGGGCATAACCTTCATCAAACCATCGAGGAGCCCGTAAACCCTCAAGGGCTTCAGCTAAACCAAGATGGGCCCACTCATGTCGAAGCGTGCGCCTCCCCTCCGAGTCTAGTAGCCGCGATCCATTTGCCGTCGTCACAACCAAAGTGCTAAGTCGAGGTATTGCTACTCCTGAACTCCACTCTGGAACGACTGATCCTGTGACTTCATCGAACGCTTCAAACGAATGAGCTAATACTGCCCGGACACCACCGGGCACAGAGTCTGGCAGTCCTGGTAAGCCAGCTTGCCCATCTAAGAAGGCTAGAACTGCTGCAGCAACAAGTGAGTCCTCGGAAGTAAAATCTATAAATGCACGCTCTCCGCTAATCCGATGATAGGGTGCAGCAGCTAGCGAGTCAGTCAAGTTTTCTTGGGTGGGAGTAGCAGCCACCAATATGGTGATGGATAGTACGAACGGACCAACACCACGAGCAGAGAGAGTACTCACTCGCATTCTATCCACTCCTCATGGAGCTAGAAAAGCTGATTTTCCCCAAAGAATAACCCCTAACGAATCAGCTAAGCTCACCTCGAGCCCATCCTACAACACCAGATAAATCATCTGGAAGATCCGCTTCAAAGTGCATCTCTATTCCCGTTGCCGGGTGCTCAAAGCTGAGTTCTGCCGCATGAAGAAACTGTCTTGGAACTCGATGTGCTAACTCTCGAGCCCACGCCCTCTGGACTCCTCCCATGCCCCGCTCCCACCCCACTCCGTAAAGCTGGTCAGCGACGACAGGATGACCGATGTGAGCAAGGTGTACCCGAATCTGGTGTGTCCGGCCCGTCTGAAGACGAACATCAATAAAATCTGCACGTGGCCACTGCTCCCGGACCTTTAGATGTGAGATCGCAACTCGACCATCCTCTCGCACAGCCATGCGCTTTCGATCCTTTGAATCTCGACCCAATGATGCATTGATAGTCATCTTTGACGTCGAGAGGTGACCCCAAACGACCGCGCGATAGATGCGCTTGACCTGTCGCTCCCTCATAGCATCTGAGAGGAAATGATGCGCGTGGTCTGTTTTTGCTACTACCAAGAGACCAGATGTGTCTTTGTCGAGTCGGTGAACGATTCCGGGACGCAGTCTCCCCCCGACCCCAGAAAGATTGGAAACATGATACAATAGAGCATTAACCATCGTACCTGACCGATGACCCGGAGCAGGATGAACAACCATCCCAGCGGGCTTATTAACAACCACCAGAGCATCATCCTCATGTACTATTTTGAGGGGTATCTCTTCAGCGATCATCTTCACCGGTTGCACAGGGGGAACGACCACTTCTATTTCGTCGCCTATATCAACCACTAAGGACTTTCTCGCAGGCTCTCCATTTACAGAAACAAGTCCGTCAAGAAGTAGTTTTTGTACGCGAGTTCTCGATAGGCCCAAACGATCGGCTAAAATCCGATCAACACGCCCAACCTCAGTCTCTTGGACTACCAGATTGTGTGTTTGTGCTTCCACAGTTGCTTACTTTGTCACCATGCTCAATCCGATCTGAACAAGCATGTCGTCGATTTGAACCTCACGTAAGTGAGCAAATTTCTCACCGTCAATCTTGCTATCAACAATCAGTTTAAGTGCAAGCGTTTCCCCAGAGATGAAGTCTCTGTGCGAAATAGTTGCATCCTGCAATCCTGGCGCACCCGCTATGCCTAGCTCGATACGATCGGTAATCTCCAGACCTGCGTCCTTTCGGAGCCGCTGAACCCGATTCACAAGCTCTCTAGCAATACCTTCGTCCAGCAGTTCTTCATCGAGTTCAGTATCAAGCGCCAAAGTCGTCGCGCCCTCCCCCTTTACTAAAAGGGTTCCCGAAGCTTCCTGAACAATCTCAGCATCTCCTTCTGCCAAATGATAAAGTTGATCGTCAACTGAGATCTCTACTACGCCCCCGTCTCGGTATTCCTCCAGCTTTCCCTGAGATAGTGCTCGAATAACTTCAGCAGCGGTATTCGTCGCCTTTCCGAATACTGGTCCAAGAGCAGCATAGTTTGGCCTCGCCACGAGCGTAACAAGACCTTCCAAGCTAGAACGGAAAATGACATCCTTCACATTGAGTTCTTCTCGGACAACACTGAGCACTTCGCTAGAGAGCTCTTTGCCTTGTGGCAGAATCACCTCGGCACATCTTAGGGGTTGCCGCACCCGAATCTGCGCCTCCTCTCTAGCTGCACGACCAAGTGAAACCAGTAGACGCGCAGCCGACATTTCCTGTTCTAGATTTTCATTAATTAATTGGGCTCCTTCGGGAAAGCGTTCTAGGTGAACACTCTGGTTAGTGAGAGCTCGGTGCATCCAATCAGACGCAAAAGGAATAATCGGGGCGGCAAGCTTGGTTACAGTGCTCAAGGCCTCCCATAGAGTTCTGAATGCTGCTTTCGTATCCTGAATATCACTATTTCCCCAAAACCGAGGACGGCTTCTGCGCACGTACCAGTTAGATAGGTCTTCCACAACGAAGTCGCCCAAAGCCCTGTAGGCACGGGTAATCTGGTAAGCTTCTAGATCTTGTCGCACCACAGAGATCAGAGAATCCAAACGCGACAATAGCCATCTGTCCAGCAGCATCCGTTCCGCTGGTAATGGGTCAGCATCTGATGGAGACCACTCCTCCGCTGAAGCATAAAGTGTAAAGAATCGATACGTATTAAAAAGCGTGTCGAAGAACCGGCGAGCTACCTCTTTGACTCCCATTGAGTCATATCGCTTAGGAACCCAAGGATTCGAAGAAGTGATGAAGTACCAACGCAGAGCATCAGATCCGTGTTCTTCGATTGCGTCCCAAGGGTTGACCACATTCCCCTTCGATTTGGACATCTTCTGGCCTTCTGCATCTAGAACTAGATCATTGACGATTACGTTCTTGAATGGAGTGCCCCTCTCTAGCAAAGTCGAGATAGCCAGGAGCGAGTAGAACCAACCTCGCGTCTGATCCAGTCCTTCTGAGATGAAGTCAGCTGGAAAATGTGTGTCAAACTTATCGCTATTTTCGAAGGGATAGTGCCACTGGGCAAATGGCATTGCACCTGAATCAAACCATACATCAATAACCTCAGGCGCACGCCTCATCATTCCATCGCACTCCGCACAGGGCCAACTATAGTCATCAATGAACGGACGATGAGGATCAAAGTCTTCTGGCAGTCCCCCAACTAATTCAGACAATTCAGAGAAAGATCCGATCCACTTAAGATGGTCCTTATCCTCATCGCACACCCAAACTGGAAGTGGAGTACCCCAGTACCGGTCACGCGACAGTGCCCAATCAACATTGCCCCTGAGCCATTCTCCAAAACGGTTCTCACCGACCTCAGCCGGATACCACTTTACCTTATCATTATTTGCTAAAAGGGTCTCTCTGAAGCGTGAAGTAGCGGCAAACCAAGAGTCTCGAGCAACGTATAGCAGAGGTGATGCACAACGCCAACAGTGTGGATAGCTGTGGGTTACACGTCCAATTTCAAAAAGTTTTTCTCGCGAGCGCAATTCCTCTATCAAGACAGAATCCGCATCTTTAACAAACTGACCACCCACTAGAGCAGTACTATCGGTGAAGCACCCGGCAGCATCGAGTGGATTGATCATAGGAAGACCATGCTTTTGTCCAGCTACGTAGTCATCCGCACCGAACGCCGGAGCCATATGAACAACGCCAGTGCCTTCTTCGGCACTGACAAAGTCCTCCACCACGACAGTCCAACCACTGCCACTATCTACAGGATCAGGAACGAGGTCTAGCGGTCGCTCATAACGGAGACCCGCTAGCTCAACCCCCTTCCACCTGGTGCCTACTGTGGCTGTTTCACCAAACAGAGCTTCCACTCGGCTTTCAGCAACTATGAAAGAGCCCTTATCGCTCAGAACCTCCACGTAAGTAAGATCCGGATGGACTGCTAATCCAGTATTGGAGGGAACCGTCCAAGGGGTTGTAGTCCAAACCAAGAAAGCACGACCCTCAGGATCCGGATCACCTTGATCATTTACGACATGGGCAATAAATGTCAGCGAAGGATCCTCGACGTCCTTATACCCCTGCGCTACTTCATGAGAGGAGAGCGCTGTTCCACAACGCGGGCAATACGGAACACTTTTGTGCCCACGGTAGAGTAAACCTTTATCAGCAAATTCTTTGACTATCCACCAAACTGATTCGATGTAGTCCGGTCGAAAGGTTACATACGGCCTCCAGTATTCCAGCCAGTAGCCAATCCTTTCGCTGAGTTCCTCCCACTCCTCCTTATAAGTAAAAACAGAATCTTTACAGGCTTGATTAAATTCCGCGATACCAAGCTCTTCAATCTCGGGCTTCCCACTTATCCCAAGCTTTTGCTCTGCCTCTATTTCAACGGGTAGACCATGGGTATCCCACCCGGCGATCCTGGTTACAGTACGACCCTCCATTGATTGAAAGCGACAGACTAGGTCTTTGATCGTTCGGCCAATCACATGGTGCAAGCCAGGGCGTCCATTGGCGGTTGGCGGACCCTCATAGAACACGAATGGTTCACCGCCCAGGTTTGCGTTAAGAGATTCGCGGAAAAGATCTTCCTCTTTCCAGCACTTAAGGATTTCCTGCTCTATCTGGATTAGCGTATCCGGTAACTGGGGATAGCTCATATTCATGTTCGTGCACCAAAAAGTGCTGTACCAACCCGAACCATAGTGCTTCCCTCTCGGATGGCGATCTCGAAATCGTTAGTCATACCCATAGATAGTTCCGGACCCACTATATCACCTTGATCTCGTAATTTTTCATGAATCTTTCTCAAGCCCCGAAACGTGCTGGTTAACTTCGCCTTATCTGCCCCGAACGGTGCCATTGTCATTAACCCTTCGACTCGGATGCCCGGAGATTCAGCTATACACAAGATATCATCCACTGCCGAAGCCATATTAAAACCACTCTTTGAGACTTCTCCAGAAGTGTTCACTTGGGTCAAAATCCGAACTGTGATTCCTTCTTCTTGGGCAAATTTTGAGATGCGATTTGCAAGTTTTATTGAATCAACCGACTGAATAATATGGGCAAGCTGTGAGGCTCTCCTTGCTTTACGACTTTGCAAATGCCCTATCATGTGCCAGGTGGCAAGATCGCGCCCAAGCTTAGCAACCTTACCCTCGAGTTCTTCCACCCGGTTCTCACCCAGATCGGTTAAGCCTGCAGCCAAGGCAGCTGAGACTGCATCCACAGAGTGTGCTTTCGTGACTGCTACAAGACGCACGCTATGGAACTCACGACCGGAAGCATCCGTTGCTTCAGCGATACGCTCATGAACTAAAGGGAGTGTCTGAGAGAGCCGTCTCACATAGCTGGGATTCATCGTAGTATTCAAATTCATAGCCCACTAAGTAAACGAAAGGGACCCCGCCGGAGCACCGGCGGGGTCCCTTTGGATCCTCTGAGGCTCCGTATCAGCGGACTTGGAATGTAATCCCGAAAGAAACCCATACAGGAACTCTCTTATCCCGGTTTAATGCTGCCGAGAAGCGATACACTCCTGCTACAGCTAGCGCTGCATCGTCCAATGCTTGGTGCCCTGAACTCTCATTGATCTGGAACTGCTGCACAGTCCCTTCCTCATCAATAAAGAAATAAACCTGAACTGTTCCACCAATACCAGCATCTCTGAGAAGAGGTGGATATTCACGTTCCATAGCCCGGATAACTTCTGCTCTATTCTGGATATCCGGAGCAACTGTAAAGGGGGTGAATGTCGGCGCCGCCGAAATATCTACAACCTGCTCTTCCGGGGGAGGAGGCAATTCTTCAACTGGATTGTCCTCAAAAGTGGTCGGAGCAATCGTTATATCTTCATCAATATCCGCAGATGCCATCACCGGGGTAGCTGGACGAGCTATCTGTTGCGGTGGTGGTGGAATTTCAATCTCAGGTGGTAGTTCGATTGCCTCTAACTCCTCCGACTCAAAAGAGAAGTCCGCTGCAGTAAGTTCTGGCCAGAAAGCGAACGCAGAAAAGTGGAAGGCCGTAGCGAAAATCATAGACGCCCAGAACACAGAACTGAAACTTCGTTTCAATTTTTCATTAGCAGTCTCATTGACTTCCAAGGCTGTCACAGCTTCGTCAGCGCTCATCGTCTCTCCCTCTGCATGCTTTGCTCTAACTGTGTTGCGAAAACCACACGAACAACACCGGCGTTCACCAGCGCTGTCTGTAGCTGGTCCATATAGCGGTATGGCACTTCCCGATCGCCACGAACCGAAATCACTAGGGCTCTTTCAGATGCGGCATAGAGTGGTGCAACGACAGTAGTCGCTTGCTCCATCGTATGTGGCTGGTCGTTAATATACACTCCGCCTTCCCGCTCCATCCATATGTTAAGGATGTTCTTTTGCTTCTCATCAATCTTCTGCGCAGACTCTGCCTCTGCCCACTCGATCGGCCGATCACGATCTCGCTGGAAGACGGTAGTAACCATGAAGAAGATCAATAAGAGAAATGCGATATCAGCCATCGACGAAGAAGGGATCTCTGATGACGCCTTTGAACTCTTCTCGAACCCACCACCCTTGATCGACATATCTAGTTCTCCAATACCTGGAGCGAGATACGCTCAGCGTTAGCCGAGTGTAGTGCATCCAGCACATCAACCATGAACTTATACGGCGCATCCGGATCCGTCTTTACAGCAGCAATCAAATTGGGATTCGAAGTCACTTCCTGACGCCACAATCCTTCTATTTCCTGCGGGCGCATCTGCTGCTCTTGCTGACTCTCGCCTCTTTTCACCGTTACAATCCCCGATGATTGAATCAAGAGATGGAGGATGTTCTTCTGGCTGACCTGGGCTTCCTCACCTGGCTCGGGAAGTACAATTGCTAAGCCCTTATCCTTGGGAAAGGTAGTTGTGACCAGAAAGAAGATCAGCAGTAGGAAAGCGATATCAGCCATTGACGATGTAGGAACCTCGCTGCTGGCCTTCGATTTCTTATTACCTAGAACCGACATTTTCGCTCCCGGTTTTGTTAACTAAGTGCCTTTTATAGTTCAATCAAAATAGCGGTGATTAAAGCTCTATGACTTCGAAATCTTAATCTCTATCTGTATCCTCGTCGGATTCTTCCTGTGCAAAGAAACTACTAATCCAACCTAAGGCTTTCTTGGCAATACCTTCATTTTCAGATGCTACATGTGGCTGAGTTGGCCCATCCGCTGAAGGCTTCCAGGTTGGCGTTGCAGCCGCCACACCAGCCGGTACCTGCTCCTCACCATCACTTCCTGCTCTAAGAATCTGGATCTGCCCCGATTTCTCCATATCCCAAGCTATATTCAGGATCTTCTGAGTTCCATGCTCCATATCGACGATTAGCTTGTCGATACGGGTAACAAAAAAGTTATATGAGATATTCACCGGCACTGCGATAAGTAGTCCAGCTGCCGTAGTAAGCAACGCGACTTTAATACCACCAGCCACAAGACTCGGATCCACGTCACCCGCCTGCTCAATAGCAGCGAACGCGAGAATCATGCCTGCTACAGTACCGAGGAAACCCATAAGCGGGGCTACGTTTGCAATGGTTGCAAGAATCACTAGACCTCGCTCTAAAAAGCCAAGTTCTATAGTCCCCGTTGTAGCGACTGCAGACTCTAGTTCGCCAGCAGCAAGCTTGCGCGTCTGAATTCGTCGGAGCCCAGCAAGTAAAATTGCACCTGCCGGTCCTGGGGTATCTTTACAGATCTCAATAGCGGCTGACACGTCCCCTGAGGTAGCAGCCTCTTCTACTTCCTCCAGTACACGGTCAGTACCGCGGTGAGCCATGTGGAGCGTATAGGCTTTGGCAAAAATCACACCCAATGCAACCATCGAGCAGAGCGTCAGCGGGTACATCATCAGTCCGCCGTCCGCAAATAGGGTCATCAACTGATATTGGGTGCCCACTTAGGCCTACTCCTGATTGAGTTTTAGGACCGAGCGCTCGAGCAGAAAAGCCCACGCTAGCCCTATGTTTAGCGCTGACAGATCCTTACAAGACCCGCGGAATGTAGAGCAGGTCCGAGGAAAGTGTCAACGCATGAATGTTGATAAGAAAATCCAGATAGACTCCTGCATTTTCATGCCTATACCCCTGCAGGTTCAAGTGGAGTGTCTAGTGCTGGCAATCTACCTAGCAGAATTTCTCGTAAACGGTCGATACTAAGGTCCCGCTCCAAGCGGCCTTCAATAGCTACAGCAACCTGCGAAGTCTCTTCACTTATAACAATTACAATTGCATCTGTTTCTTCGCTCAGGCCAATAGCCGCACGGTGTCGTGTCCCAAGCGAATGGTCGACCTGAGACTGTGTCAACGGCAGGATGGCACCCGCGCTGCGGATCTGATCTCCAGAAATTAAAACAGCTCCGTCATGAAGCGGTGAATAGGGCGTAAATATTGTCTTGAGGATTTCCGCTGACACACGAGCATCAACCGAGCTTCCAGTCTCGGCATATTCATCTAGGCCGATTTCCTGTTGTATAGCTATTATCGCTCCATGTCCTGAACCAGATAAACTGGTTACAGCGTCTAACACCTCCTCTGCAATTCGCCCTACTTCTAGACGCTGGAAAATACGAACCATTTTACTACGACCAAGTCGAGCAAGTGCTGACCGGAGTTCAGGTTGGAATACCACAAGCGCTGCGATCGCCCCGTATTGAAAAACCGCCTCTAAGAGGGTTCGGATCAGAACCAGGTCCAGTAAGCGAGCAGCACCGTATATGAATGCAAGCAAAACTAGTCCGAGCATGATCTGCATTGCTCGAGTACGCTGAATGACTAGTAAAATCCGATAAGCCAGGAAGGCGACAAGAAGGATTTCTACTAGATCAGTCCACTCCGGCCTCAAGAACTCTAGTTGTTCCCAGATCCGGACCACTGCTAGTACTCCTCGGTCAAGTTTTACCCTTCGCTATTATAATCGGGGGCTTCGTAAATGCTGGTAGCAGGTCCTGGTAGGGGTCCATCTGCCCCAGGCAAACCTAGTGGGGGTGGAGCGGATTTCTCAGGCTGCTCTGACGGATCAGATGGGCTAGCCTCGATCTCTTCGCTGTCCGGAACAGGCTGGGGGGGAAGTGCTTCTCCTCGCTCAAGAGCCTCGATCTCTTCGCGGCCCAACGTTTCACGTTCTAAGAGCGCCTGCGCCACACTCTCAAGCAAATCTCCGTGTTCCTTTAGTACTTCATGAGCACGTTCGTGGGCTGTGTCTAGGAGACGCTTCACTTCCTCGTCGACCAACCTAGCAGTGTGTTCAGAGATAACCCTCCTCTGGCCAAGCTCCCTGCCCAAGAACACTTCCTGCTCAGAATCAC
>CAJWPN010000029.1:0-28426 GCA_913045345.1 uncultured Gemmatimonadales bacterium | reverse complement strand
GGCCCGCTGGAGTTAGGCCATATGCATATGGATCTCTATTTTTCGATTACCTCACCGACAAGTACGGTGCAAGTCTTATGGGGTCGTTCACCAAGGCAATAGCAGGCCAGTGGATCCCCTATAGAATCAATTCTGCGGGTCGAAAAACATTCGGTTCCTCATTATCTGAAGAATGGTCCCTGTGGACAGAAGACATTCGTTCCAGGACAGCTGGACTTGACTCACAATTGGAACAATATGGCCCGATTACGATTCCCGAACGGCTGTCAGATGGAGGACGCTGGGCCCTGCGGCCCAAAGTGTCACCCGATGGCCGTTGGTTAATCTACGCCCGTTCAGATGGTCGCTCAGATTCCCAGCTTGCTTTCAGCCTGATAGATGGTGCAGGAACTCGTGAATTCACTCGAACTAATGGTCTTGCAACATATGACTGGACTCCTGAAGGATCAGTAGTCTTTGCTCAGCTCGAATATGCTAACCGTTATAGGCTGTTCGACGACCTGTACGAGGCACAGGCCGATGGCACTACGCGGCGCATCACCGAAGGAGCTCGTCTGACAGATCCTTCGGTAAGTCCTGATGGTTCTTGGGCTGTTGCAGTCTCTGGGGGCGGAGGCTCCAATGGTCTTGCCTTAATTGATCTTGAAAGCGGTGAGGTGAATGACTTTGTAACCCCTGATCCTGACTCTCACTGGGCATTCCCAAGCATCTCACCCAATGGCCGCTGGATTGCGGCTACGCGTTGGAAAACTGGAGCACTCCATGATGTTGTAGTACTGGATAGTAATGGGCTGGTTGTAGCTGAGATTACGAATGATCGGGCGATTGATCTCGCTCCGGAGTGGAGTCCTGACGGGGAATACCTGATCTGGGCGTCGGATCGTACGGGAATCTTGAATATACTTGCGGTGCCCTTTGATCAGGAGCTAGGGCGGGCGGGGTCGCCCATACTCCTGACAAATGTCCGAACTGGAGCGCTATATCCTAGCGTAGATCCGAGCGGACGCTGGCTTTATTTCAGTGGTTATCACTCTGATGGATGGGAAGTGGAACGAGTACCCTTTGATCCAGAAACAGCTGTAAGTGCCCCTCCAACCGATGCTCGGTTTAACAGATTGGAGGATCAAGAACCACCAGGTTTATATCAGGGGGAAGTCCAGAGATATTCGGCAGGCTCAACGTTGGCCCCCCGCTACTGGGAACCTCTCTACAGTGAAGCTGTGCGGACACCCGAGATCAGAACTGAGGATCTATACATCCGCAGCCGTCAACTACTAGGCCCGGCCATAGGCATACAGACTTCGGGTATCGATCTGGTGGGAAGACATGAATGGGGAGCTTCTGCTCGTGTCTTTACTAGCGGGAGTCGTGCGGACGCGGGATTTCGGTATACGTACGCCGGACTAGGTAACCCTCGCCTGAGCTTAAGTGCAAACAATCGTTGGGGTCGTGGCAAGAATTCAGCACTTGTAACACAACGTAAGGACGAGGCTTTGCTTGATACACTGTTTGTTCTTAAGCGTGCTAGGAGCCTCACCGCGAGTGCACAATTCCAGCACAGAAAGTGGCGAAATTCTCTATCCGTCACTCTTTCTGCAGGCATGCTCTGGGAAAAGCTTGAATTACTGAACAACTCTCTGGAGCCGGAAACTAATTATCGTCTCAATCGTCCACAAAATAGGATGAGCGATCTGAGTATCGCCCTTAGCTACTCGACTGCTCGGTCGCACGCCTACCAGGTCGGTGGCTCTGAAGGGGTCGTTTTGTTCGCGAGAGCTAGGACTCGTAGTAGTCTGAATCTGCCGGATTCCTTGGTCGGCTTGAGCGGATTAGATAGCTCAGTCGATGAGGTTATCGGTCGGGCTCGAGTGTATGTGCCACTAGGTATAACCGGGTATGCTCCTCATGTGCTTGCTCTTCAGACAAGCTTTGGGTTGGGCAGGGGGCCTAACGCGACAGCTGGTCACTTCGACGTGGGTGGGGCTTCAGGTAGTCAAGAACAGGTCACTGGCATATCACTTTTTGGTGGGACACCGATTTTTTTCCCTATACGTGGCTATCCAGAATCCGCTCGCTACGGACGCTATGCTTGGGCAGCTTCAGCAGAGTATCGGATACCACTCGCACTAATGAATTGGGGCTTGGGAGCCTGGCCACTCCATTTTGATCGAATCACTGGGTCGATATTTGCGGACGCCGGTAATGCTTGGGGGCCCCGTATGTCCCCCGGTGGATTCCAGAATCCACGACGCGAGGCACTGTATTCAGTGGGCGCAGAGGTTACAGGAGAGCTTTTGTCGTTCTATCACATCAATATGCTGGTTCGTACTGGAGCCGCCCTTCAGTTAGCCGGGAACAAGAAAGTCCAATTCTATGTGAGGCTCGGCATGCCCTTCTAAGCGTATACTATCTCTGATGTCCACTAGAATACCCGAATATAAGCCGTATATTCCTCTAAAATACTAGCGAATTTACTGATTTTAAGCTGGATTGAAGAAAAGTATTGACCACAAGATATTGCACTCGTATTATGGCGTTGCTCAGTATCTAGTGGTCTGCTGAGCAGTTTTCCACAAGAAATATCGCGGCGGGAGAGGTTTCCCGCCGTTTTTCAACGCCTGTTTTAAGCTTTTTCCACAATTCCATCTCGATTAGAGCACAATTCGCACTATGCCATCCGTTCATCAACCTCGGCCACCAAGAGAATCGGTCATCTTCGATGACGTACTTCCAACCGATCTTCCTGAACCAGCACTGACTGAAAATGCACGGATCGTTCTAGCTCGGCGCTATCTGAAGAAGGATGCCGAGGGAAACCCAACTGAAGAACCAGAAATGATGTTTTGGCGGGTTGCACGAACCATAGCTGGAGTGGATAAAGAATATGGGTCATCTGAGACTGCGGTAGAGGAATTGGCCAGGCAGTTCTACGGTCTAATGGTCAGAGGAGAATTCGAACCGAACTCACCTACGTTGATGAATGCTGGTCGGCCTCTAGGACAGTTGTCAGCTTGCTTCGTACTACCCGTAGAAGATGCACTTTCTAACGGTAGAGCAGGGATCTACGACACCCTCACCTCGATGGCTCTGGTACACCAATCCGGTGGTGGTACTGGTTTCTCCTTCTCACGCCTCAGGCCTGAGGGTGAAACAGTGCGCTCCACTATGGGTGTGGCTTCCGGTCCGATTTCCTTCATGAAGCTTTATGATGCAAGCACGGATGTAGTAAAGCAGGGAGGGACGCGGAGGGGAGCAAATATGGGTATCCTGCGCGTCGATCACCCAGATATCCGTAGCTTTATCACCTGTAAGAACGACACATCTCAAGTGACCAACTTCAATATCTCGGTTGCCATCACTGATGCTTTCATGGAAGCGGTTTCGAAGGGCAGAGAATACGACCTCATTAATCCCAAAACCGGAGAGGTTGTGGGACAGGAAAATGCCCGGGAAATCTTTGATAAGATCATCTACGGCGCTTGGCTCACAGGTGAGCCTGGAACATTTTTTATAGATCGAGCGAATGAACATAATCCCGTGCCAAAACTGGGAAGCTACGAGGCAACGAACCCTTGTGGGGAGCAGCCGCTTCTAGCATATGATGTCTGTAATCTTGGGAGCATTAACTTAGGTAAATTCGTAAAAGAAGAAGCGCACCCAGGCATCGATCCTGAGGAGGGTATCGACTGGGAGGGACTGCGGCAGGTGGTTCATCTCTCTACTAATTTTTTAGACAACGTCATTGATGCCAACGTCTACCCACTCCAACAAATTCACGAATTAGCACAAGATATTCGTCGTATTGGGCTGGGTGTCATGGGTTGGGCTGACATGATGATTCGCCTTGGTATCGGATACGATTCTGAGGAGGGAGTAGCTCTTGGGCGGCGTGTGATGGGATTTGTGGATGAAGAAGCCCGTAGAGCCTCAGAGAAATTAGCGGAAAAAAGAGGGGTGTTCCCAGCGTGGGCAGAGTCGATATGGGGTCCTGACGAAAGTGCTGCAGTTGGCCCCGATGGTGACCGCGTTCGTCAAGAGCGGGAACTACGGAACTGCAACCTTACTACGGTGGCCCCAACCGGAACGATTTCGATTTTCGCGGGCTGCTCCGGCGGTATTGAGCCCTTATTTGCTGTAGCCTTCATGCGGAATCAGGCCGGTGTCTTAATGCCAGACGTGAACCCGGACTTCATTCGGGTAGCTAAGGACGGAGGTTGGTATTCTGAAGACCTCATGGAGCAAATTGCAGAAGAAGGACATATCCACTTCGACAAGGTCCCGGAAGAAGTCCAGCAAGTTTTTCGGACGGCACACGACATCACCCCTGAATGGCATGTGCGCATGCAGGCAGCATTTCAGGAGCATACAGATTCTGCAATCTCTAAGACCACAAATTTCCCCAGCGATGCGACAGTAGAAGACGTGCGTGAAATCTATGAGCTCGCGTACAGTCTTGATTGTAAAGGGGTTACGGTCTACCGAGATGGCGCTCGCGAAGGGCAAGTGCTTTCCACTGGTAAAACGGATCAAAGTGGAGAAGCTGTTGCCCAAAATGTATCCGAGCTGGAGTACTCTTTGGCCGACGCTCGGGAAGAAGCACATAACCTTCGGATTGAGGTTGAACGTCTTAAACACGAACTCATTGGAGAGGACGAGACACTGGGGGCGGCGAGGCAGAAGCGTCAACGGCCAGCGGCTCTCCAAGGTTATACGATGAAGGTGAACTCCCCGCTTGGCGACCTTTATGTGACGATTAACGAGGATGATCACGGCAAGCCATTTGAAGTTTTCTGCACTTTGGGCAAGGCTGGTGGAGCCGCAAATGCAGATGCAGAGGCAATAGGCCGTTTGATGTCGTTAGCTCTTCGGTCCGGTATCCCTATTAGCCAAGTGAAAGATCAACTGCGTGGCATCTCCTGTGACCGGGCAGTGGGATTAGGGGCGAATAAAGTGCTTTCGGCACCCGATGGCATTGGACAGGCGATCGAGCGCTATCTTGAGCAGAAGGATGGAGTCCAGGAAGCCTTGCCTCTGGTGGTTAGCACGGAGGGAGGAGCACAGACGCAGGCGGCTGTCAGCGCAATTGGTGGTGATCCGTCACACCTTGATACGTGCCCAGAGTGTAACTCAGCCCACTTCGTGTTTGAGGAAGGATGTAAGAAGTGCCACGTTTGCGGGTACTCTGACTGCGGATGATCGTTATCAGGTTACTTAGCTAAGAATCAGCCTCACGCCCCCCACGGCGCTGGCGGCAGGGTTTCAATCGGCTTAGTCAGGTTAAACTCAAGACGAACACGGCGACCTGTGATCTGATTCCTGAGAGAATATAAGAATGTTCGACCTGCATTGATCTCGAGAGTCCAGATGTGGTCTGTTGCAGTGGGCACTAGCGATGCGGTATGAGCATCAGCTGGAAAATCCTGGCGAGAGCGACTTCCCGGGCTCGTAGTATCACCGCCGTACTGCGTTATTTCGTCTTCCGTGCCGTCCTCGTGTCTGTGGTCATGCTTGAGGCGCAGACCGTCAGCTTGTCGGGAGATTACCCAAGTTCTTGAGTGATCATTTCCTACATGGAAAGGAATTCTGACGAAGTCCTCCTGGCACTCTCGCACGTGCATAATGAGTACTTGGTTTGTGAGCAATTCATCGGATGGATTAGCCTCAATGAGCTGCCCTGGGAATGCCTGACCGCATAGTTCCTGAAGCGTTGCCCAAAACTCATCATATGTGGTGCTGGGAGCACCTCGTACTGTAGAGGACTGAGAGGTGTCATCCTGTGTGCATGCCATCGCTAGACAAAGGATTGCCACAGAGATAAAGGAATTTGTGTGCCAAAGCGCAGGATATTTTGAGAGCATAGCTAAAGTAGACTGACAGCCTGAGTGAAGTGTCATCACAAAGTGCTAGGTTATTCTATTAACCGGAAGCGGTTAATATGCCAAGACTGTCTCGGACGTAGGTGTTATGCGCTCAAACCTGAGTTACTTGACGACTATCCTCGTCATTACAGCATGTGGAGGGGACATCCCTCAAGGCCCCACACCAGGTCGTCCTTCTTTCGAAGGCCAGCAAGCCCAAGATCTAGTTGAGCTTCAAGTCAGTTTTGGCCCGCGTATACCAGGTACAGTTGGTCACGATCGCCAACTTCGTTGGATGCTTGCACGACTTGATTCGTTCGCGCCAGAAGTCATAGCTGACACATTTACTTATGTAACCACATACTCAGACTCACTTACTCTTGTGAATGTGCTTGCACGTTACCGTCCAGAGGCAGAGAGGCGCCTTCTCTTGCTTGCTCATTGGGATACCCGGCCACGTGCAGATCAGGCGAAAGATCCAGCCCAGCAGGAGTTGCCTGTTCCAGGTGCGAACGATGGAGGCTCAGGTACTGCGGTATTGCTGGAATTGGCCCGGATCATGTCTGATGCCCTACCGCCGCTAGGTGTAGATCTCCTATTTGTGGACGGAGAGGACTACGGTCCTGAGGCAGCAGATATGTTTATTGGAGCCCGAAGATATGCGAGTCAGTTGTCTTTCCTGAGTCCAGGTGAGAGGCCAATGTACGGAGTTCTACTGGATATGGTTGGGGATGCAGATCCAAGCTTTCCGATAGAGGGTTATTCCGCTCAACATGCACTGCCTGTAGTACAGAAAGTCTGGAGGACTGCAGCGAGACTGGGTTACTCTAAAGTCTTTCCTGAATCTGTTGGAATTCGATTGAGCGACGATCACGTACCGCTCAATGAGGCGGGGCTTCAAACTGTCGATATCATCGACTTCACCTATGGTGGTTCAGATAATATTTATTGGCACACCCCAGAGGACATCCCTTCAAATGTTAGTGCTACAACACTGGAAATCGTCGGGGAAGTCATAACCGAGTTGATCTATTCAGGGGGGTAGGCCTCTGAGTCTTCAGCCTGTAGAATCCCAACCCCAGCTAGAGATCAATTTCCTTTTCCCAAAGGACGAGGCTGATGTCAGACACTAGCACTGCCCGTGTTGCAGTTGTGCAGACCGCGGCCGTCCCTTTCGATCTTGATGCCACGGTTGAGTATGTCTGTTCCATGACTGCTGATGCGGCAAAACAGGGGGCTCATCTCGTTCTGTTTCCTGAAGCCTATGTCGGTGGATACCCTAGGGGATTGGCCTTTGGAACTGCAGTTGGGGGCCGTTCCGAAGCTGGCCGAAGAACTTGGGAGCGATATTGGGCCACTTCAATAGAAGTTCCAGGGCCTGAAGTTGACCGTATGAGAGAGGCGGCAGCTGAGACTGGCACTTTCCTCTGTGTGGGTGTTGTGGAGAGAGACAGTACCTATAGCGGAGGCACTCTCTTTTGCACTTTGCTCTACATCGGCGCAGATGGGTCATTGCTTGGAAAGCACCGTAAGCTAAAGCCGACAGCGGCTGAGCGTTTGATCTGGGGTGAGGGGGATGGGAGCACGCTTACTGCGATCGACACTCCTTTCGGCAAAGTTGGTGGCCTGATCTGCTGGGAGAACTACATGCCATTGGCCCGCATGGCGATGTATGGCAAGGGGGTTGAGATCTACCTTGCCCCCACGGCTGACTCCCGTGAGCGATGGCTGTCTACTCTGCAACATATCGCACTAGAGGGCAGATGCTTTGTGCTGGGCTGTAATCAGTATGTGCGACGGGACATGTATCCAGCTGATTTGGAGATCAAGTCAGACCTAGAAGAGTGGCCCGAGACATTAAGCCGAGGTGGCTCAGCGATTTATAGCCCTCAAGGAGAGTGTTTGGCTGGGCCGCTATGGGATCAGGAGGGTGTGCTGGTCGCAGACTTAGATATGTCAGCTGTCCCACGCAGTAAATTTGACTTCGATGTGACTGGACATTACGCCCGCCCCGATGTCTTTCGGCTCGAGATAGATGAGTCTCCTAAGCGCCCAGTAGGTTAAATACTAACTAGGGCATCATAGGTCAGCTAGCACTCCTCAATTGATATTGGAGTGACTGGCCCGCCTAGGTGCGATTTAGTATACTAACCAAGTGCATAATAATGCAGATACGGAGAGATGATGACGCAGGCGACAATGTCTAGAGCGGAAGGGTTTCTGACCGAAGTCGACCGCTACAGTGCGCATAATTACCATCCACTTCCAGTTGTTCTGGAAGGCGGAGAGGGTTCGTGGGTATGGGACGTAGACGGAAAGCGGTACCTGGATATGCTAAGTGCTTATTCGGCGCTTAATCAGGGGCACCGGCACCCTTTAATTATCGATGCAGCATTAGAGCAAATGAAGAAACTGACGTTGACGTCACGAGCATTCCACAACGATCAGATGGGGCCATTCTTAAATGCACTGTGCGAGGTGACAGGCTTCGAAAAAGCGTTACCGATGAATACAGGGGCTGAGGCTGTAGAAACAGCGATCAAGATGGTGCGAAAGTGGGGCTATAAGGTGAAAGGAGTGCCCGAAGACAGGGCGGAAATCATAGTTTGTGACAACAACTTCCACGGACGAACAACGACGATTGTGGGCTTTTCATCTGAAGATCAATATAAGGATGGATTCGGCCCGTTCACCCCTGGCTTCGTGGAAATCCCATACGGGAACTCTGAAGCGCTCGAAGCGGCGATCAATCAAAACACGGTTGGTTTTTTGGTAGAACCACTTCAGGGCGAAGGTGGTGTAGTTGTCCCGCCACCAGGATTCTTGAGCGCGGCAAGGGAACTTTGCACAGCGAACCAAGTTGCCTTTATGGCTGATGAAATCCAAACGGGTTTGGGTCGCACTGGAAGAATGTTCTGCTGCGACTGGGAGTCGGTTCGTCCTGATGTTCAGATCGTTGGGAAAGCACTCGGCGGAGGTGTCTACCCGGTCTCGGCGACAATCGCAGATGCCGAATTTATGGACGTATTCGATCCCGGAGACCATGGGTCGACATTTGGAGGGAATCCCTTGGGAGCAGCGGTTGGCTTAGCCTCACTAAATGTGATCGTTGATGAGAAACTGCCGAAGCGCTCAGATCAACTCGGAGGATGGTTTATGGATCAACTCCGCGAGTTTGAGTCACCACATATCGAAGAAGTGCGAGGAAAGGGCTTGATGATTGGAGTAGTAATCAAGGAGTCAAGCGGAGTGGCTAGACCGTTTTGCGAAGCGCTTCACGCTCGTGGCATCCTTGCCAAAGAAACCCATCACCAAGTGATTCGTTTCGCTCCGCCTCTTACAATCGAGAAGGAAGATCTGGGTTTTGCGCTCAGCCAAGCAAAAGAAGTTCTGAGCACATAGTAGGAGATGTGGTTGGGCTTAGCCGCAGCGTATTCTCAGGGATGGGGGCAGGAGATCGGTTGGTGTAGTTACTCAACCTCCAGGCGGTGCCCAGTCAATGCTGCCTTGCTTAGAGGTGTCTATTTCTTTGCCTTCACCACCCTGTAATAAGACCTGCTCAATCTGTTCATACAGAAATTCTCGCGCCTGTGGTTCACGGGGGTCCAAGCCATAATGGTTGATGAGCAGGGTCTGATGCTGCAGCCAATCCTGCCAGCACGATGGACAAATTTCAGCGAGTACCCGGTCACCAAGTTCATTACGGAATGGAGCTTTATTCAGAGGGGGAGTGTCTTTGCCACATCGGCGGCAATTCATGCTCTCAGCGGTCATGTTGTAGCTCGTATTGGATGGCCGTTTGCAGTGCGATACGAATCTACCTGAATTTACAACTTCAGGTCCTAATATCTAATCGTAGTAATAGCTCCAAAGGCCATTCTGGCAATGGTTTGACGAACTTGATGAAAAGAGTGGATTAGGGAAACGTGTCCGTGGACGCTTCTTGGGCCGGTAATTAGTTTTGTTTACTCCCAGTTTCTTTTGTTCAGAGATATAGAGATGGCCCTCGCGAAAAAACAACTCGCGCATCTTGAGAAGCGTCTGCTCAACGAGAGAGATAGAGCCCTAAAGGCACTAGGCTTATTCGATAAGATGGCGAAGTCGGGCCGTGAATCAGTGGATTCTGATCTCTCTGTTTATACAGATCACATGGCGGACCAGGGTACAGAAGCTATGGAACGCGAAAAGGCTGCGGTATTTGCAAGTAAGGAAGGCCGTTATCTATATCGAATCGAAGAGGCCCTAAGGCGTCTATACAACGACCCAAAGAATTTTGGTGTTTGCCATACCTGCGGTACTGATGTCGGCTTGGATCGTCTAGATGCGCTGCCGCATGCCAGGTATTGTATCGACTGTAAGAGGAAGGAAGAGTCTGGGGGCTAATTCACGGGAAGGGGCACTCTAGCCTCGATGAATAACTTCTAAGAGAGAATCCCCAACCACTTCAATTTTCCAGCGCCTCATTCCTTCCACCTCTGCTAGGCTATCAAGATTTTTTGGGTTCGCCTTCGCTACCCTGGTAAGTACTGCATTGGAAAGTAGGGTGCCCTTTGCGATACCAAGCTTCACTGCGAGAGCATTACGAACCAATTTGAGCCCTTCCAGCAGTGCTTCTGTCTCTGGACTTGATCTCCTGCTTCTTGCTCGAGGGCGACTTGGATAAGACTGAAGTTCAGACTCCGGCACTTGAGCTGCAGACTCCAATACATGAACCAAGTCAGAACCATTGCTTCGTGCCAAACCCTTGGGAAACCCCTTAATATCAAACAATTCTCTAGGGTTGTGAGGGTTCATTAAAACTGCTTCTAATAGTGGGCCATCACCTACGATCCGGAAGAGAGCCTTATCTCTTTCTCGTGCCAGCTTGTCCCGCCACTGAAGCGCCTGCCGGAGTGCTGTGAGCTGTCGTAGTGTCAGTTCACGGGCTCCTTTCACTCGGCTAACTGGGTCGATCTCCTCTGAGCGTTGGGCCGATGATGATGATTCTTCAAGTGCTTGGCATTCTTCGACTAACCAGGATTCTCTTCCTCTGGCACACAGTTCGTTATGGATCTGGTCAGAGAGTGAATTTAGGTAGTGTGTGTCCGCGGCTGCATACTCGAGCATCCCTTCCGTTAGAGGTCTCATCGCCCAATCCGCACGCTGGTACTTTTTGGAAAGCTCTACGCCGTGATAGTCCTTTAGTAAACTTGCTAGACCAAGCGATTCTCGACCTAGGAGTCCCCCTGCAATCTGGGTATCAAAGAGCCCACGAAGACTGATACTAAGATCCCGCCTAAGGAGTACCAGGTCGAAGTCAGAACCATGCATATTCACTTGAACTTCAGGATGTTCTAGTGAGGATCTCAAGAGCGGAGAGACGTCAAAGCTCAAGGCATCTAGGACGTATGTTGCGGTATCTGTGGTGAGTTGGACGAGGCAGAGACGGTCCGAGTATCGGTGGAAGCCAGCTGCTTCGCAGTCTAACGCAATTTGCGAAGCTCGACTCAGGTCTTCCTTGAGGGTGTTGGCCTGGTTCTCATTTTGAATGTAAGTATAGCTGTGACTAGCGATGCTTTGCTCCTTCCGTGATCGTTAAGGCACGCACTAAGAAAAGGTGTTGATTAATTAGGTGCTACCCCCGAGTTAGGAGTAGATCCCAGATAGCTAGGTGTTGCTCCTCTGTTCCCCTCAGACCAAGATTTGTGGACCGACTCCTTGATGGAGTCTGCCTAGCCTCCTTCCGCTTTGGATAGATGCTTAGAACTAAAATTATCTGTACACTCGGCCCGGCGAGTACATCACCTGAGACTATTTTAGGGTTAGTGCAGCGTGGTATGAACTTGGCTCGCCTGAATATGTCGCATGGTAAGCGCGAGGATCATCTCGCGGCGATAGACTTAGTCCGTGATGCAGCAGCCCAGGTAGGTCATCCAGTCGGAATCATGGTGGATCTTTCAGGACCCAAGATTCGCGTCGGTGAGCTTGAGGAACCAATGGAGCTCAAGAAAGGGAAGTTCGTCACCATGGCGCCAAGCGATAAAGTGCAGCCTGGAGAAATTCCCTGCGCTTACCGCCCACTTTCACGAGATCTTCAGCCAGGGGATACCTTGCTCCTAGACGATGGCATGATGGAGCTTCGGTGCATTGAAACTCAGGTGGACCGGACAGAGCTGGAAGTGATCCGTGGAGGGGTACTCAATGCTCGAAAAGGAATAAATCTTCCAGGCGTCACGCTTACAGCACCGTCCTTGACCGAAAAAGATCTATTTGATTTGGAATTTGCGCTTGAGGTAGGTGTCGAGTACGTCGCGCTTTCGTTCGTTCGTGGTCCAGAGGATATAACCGATATCAAGAAAAGAGTGGGGGACCAGGCTCTAATTATAGCCAAGATCGAAAAAGTCGAAGCATTACGAGCTATTGAAGAGATCCTTCCTGAGACTGATGCTGTAATGGTGGCTCGAGGAGATTTAGGGGTGGAACTTCCGTTCGCGCGAGTTCCGCTGGCTCAGAAGAGGATTGTAGAAATGGCCAACCTTTATGCCCGTCCGGTAATCACAGCTACACAGATGCTAGAATCTATGCTTGAGCATGCAAGGCCGACGCGGGCTGAGGCATCCGATGCTGCAAATGCGATCCTCGATGGTACAGATGCCCTTATGCTCTCTGGCGAGACAGCTGTGGGTCGATACCCGGAGGAAGCCCTCGAGGCGCTCATCAACATTGGAACTGAGATTGAGCGCAGTGGCTTCTTGGTTCGTGGACCCCAGTACTTAACGCATCCTAGTATGGATTCACGTGGGGGTGCATCATCTCAAGAGCACGCGGTTGCAGCTGCTACAGTAGATGCTGTGCGGAGGGTGAATGCACCTGCGATCGTGGTAATCACACGCTCGGGATTTTCCGCCAGGTTGGTCTCGTCCTATCGTCCATCGGTTCCAGTTTTCGCCGTGACCACCGATCGAGTTACGTACCGTCAACTCTCTATGGTGTGGGGAGTCCAGCCTGTTTTGGCAGAAAACATAGAGATCTCCTACAACTCACTCACAGCTTTTGGACTTGAATCTGTACTCAGTAGTGGGGTCGGAGAGGCAGGAAGTGTGATACCAGTAACCGCTGGGTATCCCTTCCATCAGTCTGGATCAACGAACACGATGCGCCTGGAGCATCTCTAGGGAATTGCGATAAGTGAGACTCACTTTTCTTGGTACGGGCACATCATTCGGAGTACCGGTTATTGGGTGTAACTGTAATGCATGCACTTCTGATGATCCTCGGGACCGAAGGACCAGGCATGGTGCGGTTTTGGAGATCGATGGGGCTCATCTTCTTATTGATACACCACCGGAGCTTCGCCTTCAGCTTTTAGCGAATCAAATCAAACACATTGATGCAATCTGGTTTACACATACACATGCTGACCACGTTCATGGTATTGATGATGTGCGTGTGTTCACGGTAAGGAAAGGTGATATTCCTGCATTCGTTCCCGCTGAGTACTCGAGCCATATCAAATCGTATTTCAGATATATCTTCGATGATGAAATTCTTCCACCACAGGGAAGTTCAAAGCCGCAGGCCCGCCTTCAGGAGTTCAGGGCCGGAGAGTTAGTAGAGATCTTAGGAAAAGGTTTCCTCCCGATCGCAGTGCCTCACGGATCGGTTTCGGTGTACGGATTCCGCGTGGGGGGTCTGGGGTACATCACTGATGCAAAGACATTACCTCCGGGGGCAATCGCCGATCTTAAGGGAGTGGAAGTACTTGTCCTTAATGCTCTATGGTTTGGTAGACCACATCCTGCCCACCTCAATGTAGAGGAGGCGATCGAAGTGGCATGTGATGTGGGTGCGGCTCGGACATATCTGACACACTTGACTCATAAGGTTACTCACTCCGAACTAGAGGATCGTTTACCCAGCAGAGTGATCGCTGCATATGATGGTCTCACCATTGAGGTGGATTGATGGATCCCATACAACTTAGCTATGGAAATCTGATCTCACCGCGCATCGTATTGGGGGCTAGCAGAGAAGATGTTGAAGGTGTGATGAGTGAGAGATTCAAAGAAGTAATGGCTGCGGTGGATGCTCGCAGATCTGCTGGTGATTTTGGTTTCTTCGACCTGCCTTCTTCCCCAGATAATTCGAAACACGTCAGTACGTTGGCTAAAGGTCTCCGACAACGCTTCTTGGATGTTGTAGTGCTTGGTATTGGGGGTTCTGGACTTGGTGCGAGGACTCTGCGAGATGCTCTTCTTGGTCAGGATTGGAATGACCGCTCAAGGGAAGGCAGGGATCACTATCCTCGATTGCATGTGTTGGATAACCCAGATCCTGACACCCTAGGTGCTCTTCTCTCGCGGATGGATCCCGTAAAGACTCTATTTAATGTGATTAGTAAGTCGGGTAAAACTGCCGAAACTCTGGCTCAATACCTTGTTGCACGCGATTGGGTTTCCAGCAGTGTCGGGGAAGAGAATGCCTTGGGGCACTTTGTTTTTACTACTGACCCAAACCGTGGTCCGCTCCGGCATATTGCCACAACCGAAGGGATTCTGACCCTACCGCTTCCAGAAAATGTTAGTGGGCGTTTCTCAATCCTTTCTGCTGCGGGGCTCTTTCCAGTGGCTCTTTGTGGCGTCGAGATTGAAGGTTTACTTCGTGGTGCAGCCCTGATGGATGATCGATGCCGGACAAATGAACTGAAAAAAAATCCTGGAGGCATCCTCGCTTCTCTCCTCCATGAGGCGCACATAAAACATGGGCGAAAGATCCACGTTTTTATGCCCTATGCAGATCGACTAAGCTCGACCTCAGAGTGGTTCCAGCAGCTTTGGGCTGAGAGTCTCGGCAAGCATCACCTACAGGACAAAGGACAGCAAGATACTGGACCTACACCTTTGGCAGCTTTGGGCGCGAGAGATCAGCACTCCCTTCTTCAACTCTTTATGGAAGGACCAAGAGATAAAGTAGTTCTCTTTGTGAAGGTTGAAGACCATGAATCTGAGGTTGTAATCCCGGATCGCCATCAAGACCTAGGTGAAGAACTTTCTTATCTCAGAGGGCACACTATGGGGCAACTCCTCGCTGCAGAGTGGGAAGCAACAGCCGAAGCTCTGAGGAGGGCTGGGTGTCCAAATACAACAATTCACCTCCCGGCAGTCAGACCGGATACTATGGGCCAGCTTCTGATGATGCTGGAGATTACTACAGTTATTGCTGCTGAACTATATGAAGTTGACCCACTAGGACAGCCTGGTGTGGAATTGGGTAAGCGACTTACACATGACTTGATGAGCCAAAAAGTAGGTAGTAAGCCAGATACAGAGGAATCTGATTCAGAGTGGATGATATAGGTCGATATTAAGAATTGACTGAGGTTGGCTCCTGAGAGAGCCTTGCAAACTGAGGTCAGACCTGTAGATAGGCTGCCCCGCGGCGGCTAGATTAGCACGAAGCCCCGGCCCGGGTGCGGATGGGCCACTGTTCGTTTGGAGGCTGATATGCGTGATCAAAAAGAACTTCCCTACATCGTAATCGAGCGAGAGAGTGGGGGTGGGTTAGGAGCGTTTGTACTCGGGGCCTTGGTGGGAGCGGGCTTAGGCCTGCTCTTTGCACCCAAATCTGGTGCGGAGACCCAAGAAGATCTCAAGGAACACGCTCGTAGACTTCGAGAAGCAGCCGAAGATCGCATGCGTGAGGTGGAAGATCGATTAGGTGTGGCTCGGGATGGTGCAAAGGACCACATCGAATCTGTAAAGAATGCTGTGGATGCTGGTGTTCAGGCGGCACGTGAGGCGCGGGACGAACTCGAAACTAAATTGGAGGCAACCAAGGCTGCTTACCGAGCAGGTATTGATGCAGCTCAACAGGGAGTTCCTAGTGGGACGGACGCTGAAGATGTTATAGGGGTGGCAGACTAGTAGAGCTGTATATGGCCCCAACTAGTTCCGGAATGTCAGCTGATCGACCCGGATCTCGTCATCGCCGCCTGTGGGGTACCGCCCTTATTTGTTTTCGTCAGTTTCGGGAAAAAGTTATTGAGGACAACGTCTTTTTTATGGCCGGTGCGATTGCCTTTAACGTGCTGGTTTCACTGGTTCCTCTCATCGTTCTGGGAATTGGCCTAAGTGGCTACATCCTTAATGCACAGTTCGGGGATCCTACAGATGCTGTGCTCTCGTTGATTGCTGAGAATTTCCCTCAAACATCAACTCTCGACTTCACTGAAGTGCTTAGGATTCCCGTTTCCGAATTAGTCGAGAGACGTTCAGGCTTCACACTTTTTGGGGTCGTGTCTTTTTTATGGTTGAGTACGCGGTTAGTCGCTACCCTGCGAGTGGCGCTACGAAAGATTTTTGATATCCGCCACTACCGTGGGGCATTACTGGGCAAGCTTGTTGATGTGCAAGCTGTGGTCGTTGGAATAATTCTAATTGCACTAAACCTTACCGTTACGATTCTATTTGAAGCGGTCAGCATTGGTGTGATTGGGTTGGAAGGTCGGACACTATCTCTTGTAGAAAGGACGTTCGGTCACCTATTGGCTCTGAGTTCGCTCTGGGTACTGTTTGTGACTGCGTATAGGTATCTCCCAGCCCGCCGCATCGCATGGAGGACAGCATGTATTGCTGCGACGTTCTCATCCCTGCTTCATGAGGTGATGAAGTGGGCCTTCTCTTGGTACGCCACGGACCTAGCCTACTACGGGTCTATGTTGGGGAATTTGACGACGGGAATAGTGCTTTTCTTTTGGATTTACTATGGGTCAATCGTGTTTGTCTTGGGTGGACAAGTAGCCCAGGTTTACACCACCGCACGCAGGACAAGTATAACTGATGGCATAGGTTTCAAAACGTGAGACATAATACTGCCGAGGCTGAGATGATGCTTGCTATGGTTTCACTTTTGAATAAATCCTTCTGATGTCTACCCGTGGTACTGATAGTGGAGACGGCGGGCAAAAAATTGCGGCTCGGAACCGTAAGGCAAGGCACGTATTCGAGGTTCTTGAGACCTTTGAGGCAGGAATCGAACTTAAGGGCCCTGAGGTTAAATCAATTCGCTCAGGGCATGTGTCCTTCCATGATGCGCACGGTAGAGTAGAGAGTGGAGAGGTTTGGCTTCACAGCCTCCACATTAGTCCATATGAGCAAGCAAACCGTTTCAATGTAGATCCACTTCGACCTCGTAGGTTATTACTCAACAAGAATGAGATTCGACGGATTAGCTCAAAGGTTGGGGAGAAAGGACTGACCTTGGTTCCTCTCAAGATCTATTTTGTGCGAGGCTATGCTAAGGTAAGCCTAGGACTTGCACGTGGTCGAAAGCTTCATGATAAACGTGAAGTCCTGAAACGGCGGCAACAGGATAAGGATGCAAGGATTGAAGTGAAGCGTGTCATGGAGACCCGATGATTGTGAAGCTTCATCTTAATTTGGTGATATCTGTGGTTTGGCTAATGTGGACAGCTTTGCCAATCTCGTCTCAAGTGACAAACGAACTGCAGATAGAGTCTGTTGATGGAAGCGTCCAGCTTGTTGGATTGGACGTTGGACATGGCTTCGCGACTGTCCCTATGACGCTATTCGAAGGGCTCGGTTGGTCAACAACGGAAGTTGGTGATTTGCTCGTGCTCGTAGGGCCAGAAGAGATCGAAATAAGGCTGGGTCATAGAACCCCGTTTTTCAGATGGAATGACGAAATTCTTCAGTTTGTTGACACCCCCTACCGAATTGAGGGAGAAACATACATACCCCTCCAACTCCTAACTGACTTTTTCCCCAAGCGTTTGCCGACACTTTACGCGTTCAATGAAGTCAATTTCACAATTCAGGCTGCAGGTCCTTCCGAATGGAGAGGAGGTGCGCTCACCGAGGTGAAGCCTGGGGATGGAGTGTCAAGCTCGGATACACTACCATCTCCTGATCCTAGTGCTAACCCGAATCCAGATTTGACAACTAGAGAGCAATCAAGCTCAGAGCCAATTCCGGATCCATTAAGAGAGGAAAGGCGTGTCGTCGTTATCGATCCTGGACATGGGGGTGGAGATCCTGGTGCCTTGGGACCTCAAGGATTGCGGGAAAAAGATGTGGCCCTCGCGGTTGCCAAAATCATGGCGGACCTGCTCAGCCGTGAAAAAGGAGTCGACGTTTACCTCACACGCAGCGAGGACAGCTTCGTCCCGCTTTGGGAGAGAGGGGAGCTGGCTACTCAATGGAAGGGAGAAAACCCTGGCGTCTTCATATCAGTGCATGCCAACTCTGTGCCGGAAAGACGCTCAGTCCGTGGGTTTGAGACATACTCTCTTAACGAGGCGCGAACCGAGCACGAGCGACGTGTTGTAGCAATCGAGAATGCCCCACTTCAAGTCCAAGGGCAAAATATCGATCCTGACTCGGACCCAGAATTCGCTTTTCTTCTCAGAGATCTTAGTAACTCTGGCCACCAGCCTTGGTCGGTAGAACTGTCTAAGATCGTACAAGAGGAGATAGGGCGGTTTCATCCCGGCCCGGATCGTGGCGTCAAACAAGGCCCATTTGCGGTTCTTACAAATGCGCTCATGCCATCGGTTTTAGTTGAGGTTGGATTTCTATCCAATGAGGATGAGGGGCCGCTATTAGGACAAGATCAGTTCCAAGAAGAGACTGCTCGAGCCGTGGCACGTGCGGTCATGAACTTTTTTGATCGCTATCCACCCGGAGGCGAGAACTGAAAGTGATGAGGCTGGAAACCGAGGCTTTGGGTGTTCGCCTCCAGAACCCTTTTTTTCTAGCATCTGGTACGTGTGGATTTGGTCTAGAATTGGCCGAAGTCCTGGATATTGAGGCACTCGGTGGCTTTGTCACCAAGTCGGTCACACTTGAACCCCGGGTTGGAAATGCTCCGCCCAGAGTGGCTGAATTCAAAGGTGGAATGCTCAACTCCATCGGATTGGCTAACCCTGGGCTTGAGCAGACCAAACGGGAAAAGCTGCCTTGGATTCGTGACAATATCTATCGACCACGAGTATTGGTAAGTATTGCTGGGCACACTGTTGATGAATTCTTCACACTCATAGAGGGTCTCGATTCAGAGGATGGCTTCCTTGGTTTCGAGGTTAATCTGTCTTGCCCCAATGATGCGGAGAGGACGGGAGAACTGTTTGCCCTTAATCCTTCGGCTGTTGCGGAGATTATTTCTGGCTGTCGTATCCGGACTGAGCGTCCTATCGTCGCAAAATTAGCTCCTAACGACCCCGATTTATCTAGGACGGTTCAGATTGCCACGGAAGAAGGAGCAAATGCACTAACATTAGTGAATACGCTTCCACGAGCTTTACTGGACATTTCAGATGACGTACCAGAACTCGGTGCCGGGAATGGCGGGATCAGCGGTCCGGCACTTCGGCCTTTAGGACTAGATGCTGTGCGGGAAGCTAGATGCGCTACCCATCTACCCTTATTCGGAGTCGGGGGAGTCATGACGGCAACCACTGCAGTGGAATATGCTCGTGCTGGAGCTGCTTTAGTCCAGATGGGCACAGCTTCTTTTGCGTGGCCGCGTGCGGTTACAGAAGCGGTAGCAGGTTTGATACAATGGGGGAGAGAAAACCGAGTCAGCGCTTGGGACGATCTGGTTTCTAGGCCACCGTCCGCAAATGCCTCGGTTAATCGATTAGACCTATTTGATTCCGTCGAATCCTCAGGAGAAACCTAGGAATGGGTAGTGTCATAGTTGCTCTAGACTTTCCTCGGGGCGATGAAGCTCTCAGCCTAGTTGATGATCTCGGAGAGGCGGGCACTTTCTACAAAGTCGGCCTTCAGCTTTATACCGCAGAAGGCCCGAGTGTGGTCCAAGCATTAAAAGATAGAGGCAAACGTGTTTTCCTTGATCTTAAATTGCACGATATCCCAAATACTGTGGCCAGTGGGGTCCGTGTGGCTTCCAAACTTGGCGTTGATTTTCTAACTCTGCATATCGTCGGTGGGCGCGCGATGTTAGAAGCTGCTCGTGACGCAGCTGGTGAGACACGCTTGTTGGGTGTCACGGTTCTTACTTCGCTAAGTGCTGCTGACCTGGAGGTAACTTGGGGCCGGAACAATCCTTCCGTAGTGGAGGAGGTCGGACGCTTAGCGGATCTAGCGGCTCAGTACCGAATTCATGGAGTAGTAGCTTCGCCGCATGAAGCTTCTTCAGTGCGGTCTAGGGTTGGGCCCGAGTTCCTGGTTGTGACCCCCGGTATTCGCCCGGCAGGGGTCTCGCATGATGACCAACAGAGGGTAGCCACCCCATCGGCTGCGATAGCCGCAGGAGCGGACTATCTAGTTGTTGGCCGGTCGATTACTCGTGCGAGCGATCCGGAAGCCGCATTGTACTCCATCCTTACAGAGGTTGATCTGGCGAATTCCAATGACGGATGATTACCCAGTACAACTGGAGCAGTTCGGATGAGTCTGAAGGTCTACAATACCGCGACGAGATCAGTGGACGAGTTTGAACCATTAGAGCAGGGTAGGGTCCGAGTTTACGCGTGTGGACCAACAATTTATGACCACGCGCACATCGGGAATTTCCGCTCCTTTCTCTTTTTTGATCTGGTACACAGGTATCTGGAGTGGTGTGATTACGAAGTATGCTTCGTGATGAACCTTACAGATGTTGATGACAAGGTTATTGGGGCAGCTTCACGAGAGAGTGTTTCCTTAGAAGAACACACCCGTCCGTTTGGAGAAGTATTTCTTGCGGACTCAACGGTTCTGGGGATCCGACGAGCGGACGTATACCCGCGAGCGACCAGATATATTGATCGCATGGTTGACTTCATAAAACGCCTGGTAGCATCTGAAAATGCGTATTCCGCTGATGACGGAGCAGTTTACTTCGCGATCGACAGTTTCTCAGCATATGGGAAACTGAAAGGTATTGATACTTCCATGCTCAAGGTCGGAGCACGGGTCGATCATGATGAATATGATAAGGAAGACGCTAGAGACTTTGCATTATGGAAGGCTGCGACTGAGGAAGATGAGACTGTTGGTGCAGCCTGGGATTCCCCGTGGGGAAGGGGTAGGCCTGGGTGGCATCTTGAATGCTCAGTAATGAGTGTGACGGAGCTTGGAGAGACCCTCGATATGCATCTCGGGGGAGAGGATCTGATTTTCCCACATCACGAGAATGAAATCGCTCAGTCTGAGGCAGCAACAGGCCAGCCTTTCGTAAGAAACTGGCTCCATGTGAAACATCTTTTTGTTGAAGGCCAGAAGATGTCAAAGTCTCTTGGTAACTTTGTGACTCTGAGAGAATTGTTGGACGAGGGCTATGATCCGGCTTCAATCAGGCACCTCTTGATCTCCTCCCACTATCGTGGTGAGCTGAACTTCACACGTCAGGGCTTGCAAGCCTCCGCTTCTGCAGTCCAGCGCTTACTTGATTTTGAGCATCGTCTTGAGGAAGTGCCAATAAATGATTTAGCGGAAGAATCACAGCTCCCTGATCTAGCACGGAGTGCATTAGACTCGTTTAAGATGGCGATGGATAATGACTTTAATTCTGCTGACGCCCTTGCCGCGATTTTTATTCTGGTCGGTGAAGTGAATGCTGAACTTGATTTGCGTCCTGCTGTAATAGGAGCTGATAGAGACCAGGCACTTAATGCTTTACGATCGATGGACGGAGTGCTCGGGCTCCTAGAAGTGGCGCACACTTCACGGGTAGTGGATGATGAGGTCACTGCGTGGGTTGAGCAAAAACTTGAGGAGCGAGCCAAAGCTCGAGCGAATGGAGAGTATGCAGTTGCAGATGTGATCCGAAAGGAACTGGAAGAGAGGGGTATTCTAGTAGAGGATGGTTCGGCAGGAACTCGTTGGAAAGTAGTCGGATAGAAAGCATCTTCCCTTTGACCGCGTTCCGGACCTGCGTAGTTTTTCCAGGGTAATGCTGGCGTAGCTCAACTGGTAGAGCAGCTGATTTGTAATCAGCAGGTTGGGGGTTCAAGTCCCTTCGCCAGCTCTCTGTGGCCCAATCACTAACGTGGTTGGGCCACTTTTTATTGTCCTCCGAGTTTATCATTGGGCATGTCTCACCCTGGGTCCCAGTAGCCTTAGTCCGGATGCCGTACTGGTACCAATCTGTAGAGATCTAGACTGAGTGGACGCGCTGCGTGGTGCGCATAGGTTGCGGATGTGTGAGTCTCTGCTGCAGAATTGGGACCATGAGCAAGAAAATTGGGCAGGCCGGGTCTCTCTTTGATGCAACCCAAAATATCCTTGCCGCGGTAGCCTTTGGATCATTTTTGGTTGCTGTTTTCTTGGCGGCGTCGATCTCTGAAGATGTGCCTTCCAACACCGGCATGGCGGCGGCAGGTGTTTCGTTTGGCCTCACCATGCTTTGCTTGCAGATCATGTTTTTTCGCGAGAGAGCGCACAGAAGAGGTCAATCGAATAAACTCGCAGACTTAGCTCAGCAGGTGGGGTGGAGCTTTTCGAACGAGGATGAGGATCTGCTCTCGAATCTTTGGGGCTTTGAGCTATCTAGAGAGGAAGGCCAGCGGGTTGGCCGAGAAATCGCGGATGTCCTAGATCCGGGACCTGGGAGACTCGCATCTGGCCAGGAGTATCAGGTCAGGATATTCCGTTTCTGGCAGGACGCACCCGGTTATTCAAGCGGAACGGGAAAGTTACAGCGTAAGTTTTTTCCTGAAAGCGGAAGGCTACCCGAGCAAACGGTGATTTGGTTTCGTTCGCCCCAGTTAAGTCTGCCCAGCTTTGTCATGCGCCCGGAACACGTATTCCATAAAATCGGCAGTGCCTTCGGATACCAGGACATAGACTTCGAGTCGAATCGAACAGCTGCTGATTTCTCTAAGAAATATCTGCTTCGGGGAGGGGATGAGCATGCGATCCGCTCGCTCTTTAAGGATAATGTTCTGAACTTCTTCGCGACCCACCCAGGGAGGCTCGTACTAGAGGGGAGAGACGATCGACTGATTTTGTATAGGCCGGCGCAGCTGATTCGACCGGAAAACATTTCAGTATTCTTAGAAGAAGGGCTAGAGGTGTTTCGGTTGTTCGTATCTTCAGGACATGGATGATTGCGCTTGAGCACCTCAGATAGGGAAATCGAGCGGAAAACGACCCAGGAATGCCTCACTGACCCGACAAATTAAGCCCTTTACGCTCTGTCGCGGGATAATTACTTTTCTGGGCTCGTTCGCAGACAAGCCGCTCCAGCATCCAGGGGGCGGCTGTTTTCCGCGTCTGAGTCAGGCGGGGAAGAAGAGTTCGAGTGGTCCCGACTGGGCGGTTTCGGGAGCAACAAGGTGGGGTACCGAAGCGGTCAAACGGGGCAGACTGTAAATCTGTTGGCTTAGCCTTCGGAGGTTCGAATCCTCCCCCCACCACTCAGGCAGGAAAAAGAGCGAGGCGGGAGTAGCTCAGTTGGCTAGAGCATCAGCCTTCCAAGCTGAGGGTCGCGGGTTCGAGTCCCGTCTCCCGCTCTTTAAGGAAGGAACAAGGGTTGTTTAAGGACGAGTTGCTCTGATAGCTCAGTGGTAGAGCGCGTCCTTGGTAAGGACGAGGTCGCGGGTTCAAACCCCGCTCAGAGCTCTTGTAGGAAGGGGATCGCGCTAGGCGGGATCCGCGGGGCGAGACCCCGTTCTTATAAAAGGTGAAAACGAACACCAAAAAGAGGATCAGCGAGATGGGTAAGGAGAAGTTCGAGCGCACTAAGCCGCACGTGAACGTGGGCACGATTGGACACGTCGATCATGGTAAGACGACGCTCACGGCTGCGATAACAACCACGCAGGCGAAGAAGCATGGCGGAGAGGCGGTTGCGTTCGAGAACATCGATAAGGCTCCGGAAGAGCGGGAGCGTGGAATTACGATTGCAACGGCGCACGTAGAGTATGAGACCGAGGCCCGTCACTACGCACATGTGGATTGTCCGGGTCACGCCGACTATGTGAAGAACATGATCACGGGTGCAGCGCAGATGGATGGCGCGATTCTCGTTGTGAGTGCGGCGGACGGACCGATGCCTCAGACGCGGGAGCACATCCTGCTCGCTCGTCAGGTCAACGTGCCTTTCATCGTAGTATTCATGAACAAGGTCGACATGGTTGACGACGAGGAACTCTTGGAGTTGGTCGAGCTGGAGGTTCGTGAGCTGCTGAGTGAGTATGACTTCCCTGGCGATGATATTCCGATCGTTAAGGGCTCGGCGCTTCAGGCTCTTGAGGCTGGTGGGGAAGGCGATGCGTCGGCGTGCATTCAAGAGCTGATGGATGCGATCGACTCGTATATTCCTCAGCCAGAGCGCGATATCGAAAAGCCGTTCCTGATGCCCGTCGAGGACGTGTTCTCAATTACGGGTCGTGGCACGGTGGCGACAGGCCGCATTGAGCGCGGGATCGTCAAGCAGGGTGAAGAAGTGGACATCGTCGGGATGGGCGCAGATAGCAAGACGGTTGTGACCGGAGTCGAGATGTTCCGCAAGCTTCTGGACGAGGGCCGAGCGGGAGACAATGCAGGACTTCTGCTACGTGGAGTGGACAAAGAGGAGATCGAGCGTGGTCAGGTATTGGCCGCTCCGGGCTCTATCACACCCCACACTAAGTTCAAGGCTGAGGTGTACGTCTTGACCAAGGAAGAGGGTGGGAGACATACGCCGTTCTTCAACGGATATCGTCCTCAGTTCTACTTCCGGACGACGGATGTGACGGGTGCGGCGAACCTTCCTGGGGGTGTAGAAATGGTCATGCCCGGGGACAACGTGCAGATGGAAGTGGAGCTAATTACTCCCATCGCGATGGATCCGGAACTTCGGTTTGCGATCCGTGAGGGTGGACGCACGGTTGGTGCCGGCGTCGTTACCGAAATAATCGAGTAGTAGGCAGGAAAGAGTTCGGGTCTAGTAGCGCCTCGGACGAACGTGGTACATGGGGCTGAGTGCCCCTTCAAAGGAGGCATTCGATGCCGCGCGACAAAATCGTCCTCGCTTGTGAGGACTGTAAGGATAGGAACTACGACACTACGAAGAACAAGAGACTGCACCCAGAGAGGGTGGAGTTTCGAAAGTATTGCCGTAGGTGCCGTGGTCACAGACAGCATAAGGAAACGAAGTAGTGTCAGCGATAGATAAGGCGAAAGGGACTCGCGCTTTCATCGGAGAGTGTGTGGTCGAGCTCCAGAAGGTCACTTGGCCGGACGCGGAGCAGCTTCGTTCTGCAACTATAGTAGTGCTGATTTTCACTATGGCGGTGTCACTGATCATTTGGCTCATGGACAAGTCTGCGAGTTTTGTGATCAACACCATTATGGGAATCTTCGGAGCCTAACGTGAGTACGACGACCGACTCTCGGTGGTATGCTGTCCAGACGTATTCTGGGCACGAGAACAAGGTTCAACGGCTAATACAGCTCAAGATTGATGAGGGGCAGGATGAAGGTGAGTTACTAGACGTTCTCGTGCCGACCCAAGAAGCTTTGGAAATCCGAAATGGAAAGAGGGTGTCTGTCACTCGTCGCTTGTATCCAGGTTATGTGCTAGTGCACATGGCCTTGAACGAGCGCACAGCGCACTCGGTCAACAACATTCAGGGTGTGATCAAATTTGTGGGCTCAGGTAAGGCTCCTCATCCTCTTCGTGAAGATGAAATCAACAAGATCCTTGGGATCGAAACGCAGTCCGAAGACAAAGCACAGGAGGAGATCCCATTCCACATCGATCAGGTAGTAGAGGTTACCAAAGGCCCGTTCACTGACTTCTCCGGTACCGTTCAGGAAGTTTATCCTGATAAGGGTAAGGTGAAGGTGGAGGTGTCACTTTTTGGTCGTCCGACTTCGGTCGAACTTGATTACACGGATCTCAAGGGATATTAGAGCGGGAACACTAGAATCATGGCGAAAAAAGCAGTCGGATTTATCAAGCTTCATGTCGCGGGTGGGCAGGCCAATCCAGCCCCTCCCGTAGGCCCTGCGCTGGGAGCGCACGGCGTCAACATCATGGAGTTCTGCAAGCAGTTCAACGCGAAGACCGCCGATAAGCAGGGGATTACGACTCCGGTCGAGATCACGGTCTACGCGGATCGGTCGTTCTCGTTTATAACGAAAACGCCGCCGGCTGCCGTTTTGATTAAGAAAGCTATTAGTTTGCCTAAAGGATCGGGCGAGCCAAACCGTGAGAAGGTCGGTACGATCACGCGGGCTAAGCTTGCAGAGATTGCTGAGAGTAAGATGGAAGACCTGAATGCGAACGATATCGATTCAGCGGTGGAGATGATCGCTGGAACGGCCCGTTCCATGGGAGTCACAGTAGAGGGCTAACACATGGGGACCTAGGTGTCCCACCCGTGTACCACCGCATGAGAGCCGTCAGCGGTGGGAGGGTAAACGAAGCGGCTCTTGAAGTAGGATGCCAAAAAAAGGGAAACGCTACGGTTCGGCCCGCGCGGCCGTCCCGAGCGGTGTGAAGATGGCGCCAAATGACGCGGTGAAGCTCGTGCGAGAGCTCGCTACGGCGAAGTTCGACGAGTCTGTCGATGTCGCCACGCGTCTTGGAGTTGATCCGCGACAGGCAGATCAACTCGTCCGCGGCACCGTAGTCCTTCCGCATGGGACGGGGAAATCTGTTCGAGTCTTGGCGATCGTCCAGGGTGAGAAAGAAGAGGAGGCTAAAGAGGCTGGGGCCGACCATGTAGGGGTTGAGTACGTCGAGAAGATCGAGGACGGATGGGTGGATTTTGACGTCTGTGTTGTCACGCCCGATCTCATGGGGAAGGTGGGCCCGCTCGGTCGAGTGCTTGGTCCGCGGGGCCTCATGCCGACTCCGAAAGCTGGAACCGTGACGTTCGATATCGGTCGTGCTGTGAAAGAGATTAAGGCGGGTAAAATAGAATTTCGAGTCGATAAGACCGGAAACGTGCATGCGCCGATTGGCAAGGCGTCGTTCTCGGATGAGCAGCTTCAAGAGAATCTGACGGCTTTTATGGACCAGATCATGCAGTCCAAGCCGTCGTCAGCGAAGGGTGCGTATCTGAGAAGCGTAACAGTCTCAAGCACGATGGGGCCGGGAGTGGCCATCGACACTAACGCTTGGAGGGACTGATGGACCGCGCCAGAAAAGAGATCTTTGTTGAGGAGCTCAAAGAGCGAATCGATCGGGCGCCAGTTCTGTACCTGACTGATTTCACGGGACTAAACGTCAAGGCAATGACCGAACTTCGCTCATCGCTGCGGAAATCCGGCGCTGAGTATGTAGTGGTCAAGAACCGAATCGCGAAGCGCGTCTTTGATGAGTCCGAGACCCTTCCAGATATCGGAGAAAGTTTGAGCGGGCCCACAGGGTTCGTCTTTGGATACGAGGACGCTGCTGCGGCTGCTAAGGTGCTAAGCGACTTCGCAAAGGATCATGACAAGAAGCCCAGCTTCAAGCTTGGAGTCCTTGATAACAAGGTGATCCAGGCCGAGCAGGTGGAAAAAATCGCAAAGCTTCCGTCGCGTGAGCAGCTTCTCGCTGAGTTAGCAGGTGCGATGGAGAGCCCGATGGCAGCACTTGCGTCTGCTCTCGGAGCAAAGCTTCAGGAAATGGCCGGTCTGATGGACGCACTGAAGGACGAGCGTGCTAAGGCAGGTTAAGCCCGCATCCCGGGCGAGTAGTAAAAGGGACGCGGGCGCGTTCCTGGTAATTAACAGGTTCAAACCAGTTGCCGACAAGAAGTCGGTAGACATTTAGGAGACAGGAAAAATGGCGAATCAGGAAGAGCTGCTCGAAGCGATTGGTGGCATGACCGTTCTCGAGCTCTCCGAGTTCGTTGATGCCTTCAAGGAGAAGTTTAACGTCACGGCTGTAGCCGCTCCTGTTGCGGTAGCGGGTGCTGCTGCTGCGGGTGGTGACGCTGGTGGGGCTGAGGCAAAGGACGAATTCGATGTCGTTCTAGCCGGCGTTGGCGATAAGAAGATCCAAGTGATTAAGGTCGTGCGTGAGCTGACCGGCCTGGGCCTCAAAGAGGCGAAGGATGTGGTCGACGGTGCTCCAAGTAATGTGAAAGAAGGTGCGACTCAGGAAGAGGCCGACGAGATGAAGGCCAAGCTTGAGGAAGTCGGCGCCACCGTCGAACTCAAGTAGCGCCGGCGAGACTAGCGAGTGTATCGACATTCGTATATAGGCAGAACGACCGGAGTGGGTCTAGATAAGATCTCGACTTCGGACGCGGCATTATGTCGCGTGACAATTAGGGGCAGTTCGCAACCGCGCTATAGGAACATCCTTGGAAAGGTGAGCCTAGGGTGGGGAACCGCGTGTCTGTCCCAACTCGAAAACGACAATGCTCCTCGCACGCGTATGCGGACGAGGTCGTAAGGGGGACTTACGTTGGAACTGCGCAAGGACAACCGACCGATCCTGAGCTTTGCGAAGCTCAAGTCAGTGATGCCGATGCCGAACCTGCTGGATGTTCAGCTCCGCTCATTTGAAAAGCTTGTGGAGCAGGATCCGGACGAGCAGTGGGATTTTGGACTAGATCGAGTCTTTGAAGAGATTTTCCCTATCGAAGACGTCAACGAGTACTTTATGCTCGAGTATATCTCGTGCGCACTAGGTGAGCCAAA
>CAJWPN010000028.1:0-28473 GCA_913045345.1 uncultured Gemmatimonadales bacterium | reverse complement strand
TACGGATAACCGCGCTACCCAAGATCACTTCTGGTGCAATCTGGTTTTGGTCACGGTTCATCCCGAGCGCCCATGCCCTTCCTCCTGATTCGACCATCTCTCGGACGGCTTGAAAAACCCCGAAAGAGGCGGCATCGACATTGTGGATGATAACATCAGCTCCATTACGTAGCTGAGCGATCGCGGCCTCTTTTGCAGCAGCCACATCGTCCCAATTGCCAATAAAGGCTTCAAGAACTCTTATATTCGGATTAATACTCTCGGCACCAGCCTCGAAAGCTCTGAAGGTTCCTTGGACAGGTGGAATCTCAACGCCGCCAACCATGCCTAAGATACCAGACTCGCTTACCTGAGCGGCAGCCATACCTGCAAGGTAGCTGCCCTCCTCTAGCTCGAAGATCAGCGGGATCACATTCTCCGAGTACCTACCTCCTCCACTTACAATGAACGTAGTGCCCGGAAATTGCTGACCTGCACGTATTGCAGCGTCTTGGTACTCGAATCCGTGTGCAAAAACTAAATCGTACCCGGATGAAGCATATGACAGGAATGCCTCATCAAACTCAGCCGGAGTCCGGGTTTGTTGGTGGCTAACCTTAGCTCCAAGAGAATCACGAAGAAGGAGTAATCCTTCATAAGCACCAGCATACCAACCAGCATCGCTAACCGGACCTGCAGTGAGTAGCGCTGCACGCAGTGGAGCCTGCTCGAGCCCCATCGCCCGCCCATCAGAGCTCTCCGGAGCAGTGCAAGCCGATACGGCTGCGTTTGTTATGAGTAAGGTCGTCAGGATGAACCGGTGCATGAGCATGTCCCACTAAAAGAGCGTGTGCTGAGATTCTCTAGTGTAAACCTTTGACTGTTGGGAGTTCAAAGTGCCCGGTATGTTTTGCGCGCGAGATCCGGATTCCGTCATACGGTCAGACGCTGATTTGGTCACATCCATCGGAACAGAATTTTTCTAGAAGAAAAGGGAGTGGAGCCCATGGACGGGCAACGTGGCAACTGGAGCTCGAATATGGGGCTCATCCTCGCAGCCACAGGAAGTGCGATCGGCCTCGGCAATCTCTGGAAATTTCCCTTCATCACCTGGGAAAACCGTGGCGGGGCCTTTGTCCTGGTCTATCTGATATGTATAGCAGCCGTAGGCTTGCCAATCATGATGGCAGAGTTGCTCATAGGTCGAAAGACACAAAAAAGTGCCGTTGGTGCGCTTAAGGATGCCGCTGGTCCTATGTGGGGGATCGTCGGAGCCTGGGGGGTACTGTGCGGCTTCATCTTACTCAGTTACTACACTGTTATTGCAGGTTGGTCTCTCTTCTATTTTTACAAATCAGCCGGATGGATGGTGACTGGCTTTCCAAGTGGTATGGCGATGGGAGATCTCTTTGGCGAACAATCCAGCAATGGCACCCTTCAACTCGGGCTGTCCTTAGGTTTCAGTATTGCCACTGTGTCAGTCGTGTACCTAGGGGTCCAGAAAGGTATTGAGAGGATTGCAAGGACCTTTCTACCTATCCTTGGCGTTATTCTCGTTTTACTACTCTTCTCTGCGCTTGGGATGAGCGGCTCAGGTGAAGCCCTCGCCTTCATTTTTCAGCCCAACTTCAATGAGCTCGAGCCAGGCGCAATTCTCGAGGCGCTGGGGCATTCATTCTTTACGCTTTCGTTAGGAATGGGGTGTATGGTGACATACGGCTCCTATATCTCAAGCACTCAGTCTGTTGTTAAGGCATCAGCAACGATCGTGCTCCTAGACACACTGATAGCACTCCTAGCAACCGTCATAATGTTCTCGGTGATATTCAGTGTTCCAGGGATGGAGGAACAGGTCGGTGCATCTACTGTGGGCATGCTCTTCATCTCGTTACCTGAGTTGTTCTTCACAGAGGTTCCTCTTGGACGTTTCCTGGGACCGCTTTTCTATGTGCTCATTGCGCTTGCTGCTCTCACATCCACAATGTCACTACTCGAAGTCGTCGCGAGTTATGTGATTGATGAGCATCGCATCGCTCGGCAAAAAGCAACATTAATGTGCGGTGGTACTGTTTTCATATTCACCATCCTCGCCGCCATATCTTTTGGTGCTGTTTCAGGTGTATCCAATCTTGTTGTCCCAGGTGCAGTAGGGGAGACACTTTTCGGGGGCAAGATCGGCTGGTTCTCTATGGCTGACCATTTCGTCTCGAACTGGATGCTACCTACCGGTGGGTTCGCAGTCACGATTGCAGCAGGTTGGTTTATGACTAGAGAAGACACCATTAACGAGCTTGTAGATGGCACACAGCCTAGTTGGTTTCGGTACGAGGCTTGGCGTTTTTTCATTCGTTGGGTAGCGCCAGCCGCTGTAGCCGCAATCATTATTGCGGTAATGATCTTTGGGGTGGACTTCAGTTGATGCAGAGCTAGTGGCCTAAGCAGGAAGAAGCAACAATAGGTAAGCCTCTCAGCTATATATTTCTGATTCAGCCATCCGATTGGACGCTGGTCCCTTTGCAGCTATCAGTCCCGAGGGCACATTTTAGTCTGGGCCAGCATATTTAGAGGTCCAGCTAGGATGGGCACATGATTGAAGACCTTCTGAATAGGCATATCGAGAAGCGACCCGAAAACCTCAAGTTCGAAGGCCGCATTCTCTATCTATTGGATGATGCCGAGCTCGTTAGAGGGCAATTGTACGAAGGCATCAACATTCAACACCCGCACGACTATATAAGCCTACTCCGCGACCAAATCTCTACAGATGAGATTACACCGGCGTATATCTGTTTCTTCTATGATGAAACGCTTGGGGATTTCCCGTACTTGGGTTTGCGCACCACAAATCAAGCCACTAATGAGACAGAGTACCCCGTGGAACGTAATGCTGTACGCAATGGAGGTTTCGTCTGTTCTGTTGCTGGCAAGAGACGTGGCAAAGGAAGTAGTCGTGAGGCAAGCCCTTACGCTGAGCTCCATGCAGGCATCAAGGTCGTTGTCGCGGAAAGCATCGAGCGTATTTATGACGAAAACTGTCAAAATCTAGGACTCTTAACGTCGACTGATTTTGGGATTATTGACCGAATCAAGGCTGGTGAGGAAATCCCACTTACAGAATTCACGAAGGGTAAAGACGACATTACCCGACAAATCATTGAGTACGGAGGACTCTTTGAGTTCAATGTTGCACGACTCCAAGGCAGTGTGACCATCCCATTGGCTGCATGCGCACGGAAGCAAGCACCATCAACTCGCCCGATGACTGTCGCCGAAAAAATTTTCGCTTCACATCTGGTTACTGATCCTGGGAAGGGGGAAATGGGTGTTCCGTGGGTTGAACCAGGAGACAGCGGCTTCTTCTATACCGATATCCGGTTTAGCCATGAGTACGTGACTCCCATGGCTTCGATTTTCTTCGAAAACAAAGTTGGAAAGGATGCCAAGGTCGTGGACCCATCCTCAATGCTCTTCTTTCGGGATCATTTAACCTTTCTATCCCAGGTGATGAGCCAAGAACGGATTGAAGACGGTCTGCTGGAAGCAGCAAATGAACTCGAAGTGAAACAGCGTGAGTTCAGTGAGAAACAGGGCGTAAAGTTATATGGAGAACAGATGGGGCACCGACTCGGTTCCCAGGCTATCTGTCACTCCAAAATCCTCGAGGCGTACGCAGAGCCAGGCATGCTCATAGTGGGCACTGACTCTCACACGCCACACGCGGGAGCTATTGGTTCACTCGCCTTCGGCATTGGAACAACTGCAATCTTCAACTCTTGGCTCACAAGAGACGTGCGCATGAGCGTGCCCCCGTCCTTCAAAGTTGAGATACGGGGAACCCCTGCACCAAATGTTACCGCAAAAGACTATATGCTTGAAATTCTTAGACATCCCTACATACGCGACGGACACGCGATTGGGCAGATTATCGAGTATGCCGGCCCTGCCGTGGAGGAACTCAGTATTGATGAACGTGCGACCATGACCAACATGGCCGCTGAAGTTGGAGCCTTCACTGGCATCATCGCAGCGGACGACAAATCGGTCCAATTCATGGTTGATGAGCGTGGAATGGATAGGACTCATGCCCAAGAACTCATTCAAGGCATACAAAGTGATCCTGGGGCAGAGTATGTGAAAACCATAGAGATCGATGCGTCAACGATCCGCCCTATGGCAGCCCTACCCAATGACCCGGGCAACGGAGTCTACATTGATGCACTTGGAGAAGAACCCATCCGTATTGATATAGCATACGCAGGATCCTGCACTGCTGGGAAAAAGGAGGACATGGATATGTATGCTCGCGTCCTTAGTGAGGCTGCTTCACAAGGATTGAAAATCCACCCAGACGTAAAAGCATACATCCAGTGTGGCTCCACAGAGGTTCGTGAATACTGTCACGAACAAGGCTATATGACGCTGTTTGACAGCATGGGAGCGACATTCATTGAACCCGGATGCGGTGCATGTATAGCAGCTGGACCAGGAGTCACAAACTCACCTGATGAAGTCTCAATGTCATCGCAAAACCGGAATTTCCCAGGACGTTCGGGACCGGGCAATCTCTACCTTGGATCACCCTATTCAGTTGCAGCGAGTGCAATAGTAGGGCACGTAACCAGCTGGACACCAGGACAACCGTTCAAGCAGATCAGTACGCGGAAACTCTCTACAGTCTAAGCGCCTCCCGCAGGCTATTGGATCTATGGTCGCTGCAGGACTCGAACCTGCGACATCTACGATGTGAACGTAGCGCTCTACCAGCTGAGCTAAGCGACCAATACCCCCACGGGGACTCGAACCCCGGTCTTCGCCGTGAGAGGGCGATATCCTAGGCCACTAGACGATGGGGGCGCTACGATCCTCCCAGTTTCGAGAGGGCCAAGATCTTACAGAGGCCTGTGAGACAGCGTCAACCCCTCAACAACTCGGCTCCAATAAGCGTCCTTTTAAGTGGAACGAGTGTACTTTTCACTAAATCCTGAGTAAACTCGCATACCAGTTCTAACTTATTATACCATAATCATTTGGTCTGACTCACGGGACAGGAATGGCTAGTAAGCTCAATACGGAATCCATTCGGGCATGGCTCGATAGCCACAAAGGATGGAAGCGCCGCTCAAACCAAATCATTAAGAGTTTCCGTTTTAGTTCTTTCAGAGACTCAATTGTATTCGTGAACCGCGTCGCAACTCTGGCAGATACCCACGATCATCATCCCAATATCGATATCCAATACGACAACGTCACAATCACACTTTCCACGCATGACGCAGGTGGGATTACCGAAAAAGACTTAAAACTCGCTGAACAAATAGATTTCTCGACTTCGTCCAATTAAGGGCCCGTAGAAGGAAGAGCTGTCCCGTTTCCCACTTCTTCGGCGTTAATTTCCAGCACGTCCTCAATAGCATCTAAAACAAAGTCAGGCTCCTCCGCTAGAAGTTCTTCGAGATTGAACGGACCCCATAGTGCTGCAGCCGTTCGCGTCCCCGCCCCCTTTCCAGCCTGGAGATCGAAAGGTGAATCACCTACGAATAAAACTCTATCTGGTTCAAGACCGAGTTCACTAAGAGCCAGATTGACTGATTCAGGATGTGGCTTTGGGCGCTGCACCTGATCTGCACAAACGACAAGATCCACTGACTCCCATAGACCGCAGCACTCGAGAGTTCTCTTGGCTATACCCGCGCGCTTGCTTGTGACAACCGCGATCTTTGTCCGATTGCTTCGTAGCGCTCTCAAAACTGAAGACGCTCCTGGAAATGACTGGACCATTTCATCATGCACGATGTCCTGATACGCGATATAGGTTTTTCGCATCAACTCAGCTTCCTCTGCGCTCCGAGCAAAGCCCTTCATCTGCACTGGAAGTGGTATCCCGAGGGTGGCCACAACATCTGCATCAGGAAGTGATTGGCCAAAATGTTTTTTCGTGGTGAAGCGGAAGCACTTAAGGATCAATTCAACCGTATCTGCCAGCGTACCATCAAGATCGAAAAAGACACCGGACCACATACCAGACGAGTGAGATGTCCTCAATAGATGGCTTGGATAATAGACGATAGTACAGCCACCGAATGGGCTACTTGATTCTCAGATAAGAACGCAGACGGAGTAAGTTCCACCACATGACCGTGCTCCCCGGCAGGCAAAAGAATCAAGCCCTGACCAAGAGCAGCTTCTGCTACCCGTACAGCGCCCCCCTTCCATGGTGATCCGTCGGCTGTAACCAGCTCAATCCCGATCATGAGACCAGCCCCGCGTACCTCTAAAGCTTTTTCAGTATCCTTTAAAGACTCCTGCAACTCGCTAAGCAGTTGCGATCCGCGAACCCTTGCACACTCCGGAACACCCAAGTGCTCAAGGACATCAAGCACAGCTAATGCGGTGGCACATGAGAGAGGGTGGCCCAAGAACGTGTTGGTATGAATCGCTTCTCCATCATTTTCTGGCCAAGCAGACAGCACTGACCGTGAACTGAGGCACGCTGAAAGCGGCAAGCCACCCCCAAGGACCTTGCCAAGACAAACAATATCCGGGCGAAGTCCTAATTGCTCGGATGCTAACATTGACCCACAGCGTCCAAGTCCGGTAAAGATCTCATCAGCAATAACCATCACACCCTCTTCTATCGCCACATCCGATAGAGCGGCCATGAAACCATCAGGAGGAATCCTTACTCCTGCCCTGCCCTGCACAGGCTCGACGATCACAGCACCGATCGGATCACCATTCGGTGCCCCCTGCTGAAAGGCTGCTCGAAGCAATCCCAGAGCTTCATCCATAGTCACCTGTGAGGCATCATTACATTCAGGGAAAGGGGCAAAGGTCACCCCCTGATACAGCTGATCCTCAAAGTATGAACGGAAGTGAGCCCGGTCCGTAACCGCGAGCGCGCCCATAGTAAGGCCATGATATCCTCCTCTAAATGCAACAATACCTGGTTTACCAGTAGCAATTCGGGCGGTCTTGAGCGCCACCTCGACGGCCTCTGATCCAGTTGTCGTCAGTACTGCCTGTGCATCAACCCAGGGTACAATCCCGCATAAACGCTCAATCAATTCAATCTTTCTCACAGGTGGATGAATATCACCCATCCCATGTATCAACTCTTGTCCTTGGGCCTGGAGAGCATGAACGACCTTTGGATGTGCATGTCCAATTAGAGCAACACCGAATGCCCCGCTCAGGTCGATATAGATATTGTCGTCAACATCGCGGACATTCGATCCACTCGCTTCCTTCCAAAAGATCGGCCATCCAGAGTCGAAATAGGTGATATTGCGGGATTCAACTTCCCGAAGGCGCATCGCCAGATGATGAGAAACCCCGCCTGGGGGACTCGTAACAATGTCAGGTAGCAGAGATCCTAAAAGATGTTCAGCTGCGGTCACTCGACCTCGTCTTTGAGCAGCGCTTGAGCAGGCATCCCCATTGCATGGTAGCCCTTATCGACGTGGAGCGTCTCACCGGTTATACCCGCGGCGAGAGGAGAGCAAAGAAATGCAGCGGCATGTCCAACGTCGTCCGCAGTGTTCACCTCTGGCAGTGCTGCGTTGTCTCGGTAGTAGTCAACCAAACGATCGATCGTTCCGATCGCGCTGGCAGCACGACTCGCGAGCGGGCCCGCACTGATAGTGTTCACACGGACGCCAAACTTCCGGCCTGCCTCAAAAGCGAGCAGGCGTGTATCACTTTCCAGTGCGGCCTTCGCCGAACTCATACCCCCTCCGTATCCTGGCACAACTCGCTCTGCGGCCAGATAGGAAATTGATACTAAAGCACCATCATCGTTCATAAGCGGTCCAAGCCGCTGTGCCATACTCACCATTGAGTAGGCACTAGAACTAATTGCTGCGAGATACCCACCGCGACTTGTTTCAATGAGAGGGTTTTTAACTTCCGGTCCGTTTGCAAGCGAGTGTACAACGATATCTAGACAACGCTCTCCGAACTCAGCTTGCACCTGATCCGCGACACCTTGAATCGTGTAACCTTCCAGGTCAACATATCGCTTGTCCTCCCTCACATGCTCAGGTACTTCATCAGCTGTGTCGAAGGCCGCATCTAAGGGATAGATCTTCTCAAACTCAATCTCTCCTCCACCCGGAAGAGACATGTCAAGTTTTCCCCGGGCGAGACTGCGAGTAAAAATCCTGAGCGCCGGAGGCCACGTGCCTACGCATATTGAGGCGCCAGCAGCTGCAAGCGCACGCACGATTGCCCACCCGTACCCTCTGTCATCAGCAACACCGGCTATGAAGGCGCGCTTGCCGGAAAGATCAATCGGAAGCATTCAGACTAGCTCCTGGGATTATCAATCTGTTTTGAAAACCTGCTTTCCCTGTCAGAGGAAGCTACCCAGCCCTAGGGCAAGAGCCTACCCCTAAGGTGGTCCGGGCAAATTCAACTCTGTTGAACTCAGCCTATATAAGCCACCAGCCCATCCCGATATACGCCGTTAGCAGCAATGCCCCTTCCCACCGTTTGATCTGCCATCCACTTCTAAGGATTGGCAAGAGGAGTAGGGACATAAAAACAACTCCAGCAAGTTCTCGTGAAAGTACTGTTTCGGGGATCATGATCGGCCGAACTACTGCAGTAGTTCCCAATATTGCAGTCAGGTTAAAGACGTTAGAGCCGATAATATTTCCGACGGCAATATCGACCTCCTGACGCATCGCAGCGACCAACGATGTAGCCAATTCGGGCAGAGAGGTACCAATGGCCACTACAGTTAATCCAATTATCACCTCTGAAACACCAAGCGTGGAGGCAACTTCTACTGCGCCCGTAACTATGCAGTATCCGCCTAACACAAGAAACGTGGAACCTAGGGCGACTTGTCCAATGTCCTTAAGACTCACGACCGAGGTCGTCGAGTCTCTCGGGCCATGCGAACTTTCAATTTCTTCAGGATGGCCAGACCGAAAAACCCAGAATAGATAAGCAAGCAATGTCACAAGGAGTATGAAGCCATCCATCCGGCTCAACACGCGATCGAATGCAATTGGATATATGGAGAATGTTATCAGCAGCATTATAGGCATCTCGCGCCACACGACCCTATGGTTGACTCCCAGAGGGTGAACGAGTGAGGTGAGCCCCAAGATGAGACCTATATTGGCCAGATTGGAGCCCATCACATTCCCAATTGCCAGACCAGGGTTGCCCTGAAGCGCAGCTACGACGCACACGACCAACTCCGGTGCAGACGTTCCTAGTGACACAACGGTTAGGCCAACTACTATCGGGCTGACACCCAGCGAACTCGCCAATTTTGAAGCTCCCCGGACAAGCCATTCTGCACCGAAGTACAGCATCACTATTCCAGAAATCAGCACAGCAAGAGCCGGCATCAGTCCCAACAAGTTATCCTCCTACCTAGTCACTCCCCAGGATCCTCACCCATAGCACTGATGGCAGTTGGGCGATCTGAATACGATAACCCTGTTTTCGCAGAGCAGAATGGGTAGTAGCCTAGTTCTTCCAACATCCCAGGAGAACCATGGATTCAGCCAACCGAGGTACGTCGTCGTCCCTCATCTACTACTAGAGCGCAAGCCCCTTTATGGACCGTCTATTTCACCACCCATTGAGACCACTTTCGCAGCAAACTCCCCAAAGTTGAGAATTACTATTTTGAGGCGCTCTGCTTTTGCTCTTTTTGAGCCCGCGTTCTCCCCTAAAACCACAAAGTCAGTCTTCGCAGAAACACTGCTTGCAGTGCGTCCACCAACCGCGCGCCAAGCAGCTTCAGCCGATGCCCGTGGGATAGGAAGCGAACCAGTGAAAACAGCCGTGCCTGCAGATGGAAGACCTTTGCCCAGGGGCTCGGATGCCACTGGCTCAACACCACGTGAGAGAATGGCATCTATCGCTGACCTATTCCTTTCATCCTCCAGGAAGGCCGTTATTGCCTCGCTCATTCTAGGTCCGATACCATCTATCTCCTCAAGCTCCTCTGCTGAAGCTTCCCTTATTGCTTCGATACTACCGAAATGACCTGAGAGGTCTCTAGCAACAGCTGTACCTACCTCCGGAATACCCAATGCGATCAGAAACTGTGGGAGGTCAGGCGCCTTCTTTGATTGGATTGCTTCCACCAAAGAGGTCGCAGATTTCTCAGCGAAGCCCTCGTATGCTACAAGCTGTTCAGGAGATATATCGAATAATTCTGCAAGGCTGTTCACCAATCCTTCAGTGACAAGTAACGCAGCTGTTTCTTCGCCAAGCCCCTCTATATCTAAGGCGGATCTAGAAGCCAAGTGCACTATGCGGCCCTGAAGTTGAGCTGAACATCCAAATCGATTAGGGCACTTTATACGAGGACCTTCCTCCTGCACTGGCGTACCGCATACAGGACACTCCACCGGCATCTCAAATGGGAAGGCTCGGTCCTTCTGATATTCAATCACCTCTACGACCTGAGGTATAACGTCTCCAGCTCGCTGGATACGTACTGTATCCCCTTCACGTAAATCCTTGCGGCGAAGTTCTTCTCTGTTGTGGAGAGATGCTCGAGACACGGTAACGCCACCAACCACTACGGGATCTAGCACAGCAACCGGTGTAATCACACCTGTGCGGCCAACGTTAACCTCGATCTTATCGATCCGGGTGACTTCCTGCCGTGGCTCAAACTTGAAGGCCAAGGCCCATCGGGGATGGTGTGACGTAACACCGATCGCCGACCGAGAGGAGAGGTCATCCAACTTGATCACGACCCCATCAATCTCGTAATCCAAACCTTCACGATCGGCAGCAAATCCTGCGTGATATTCAAGAATATCCTCAACCGTCCTTCCGCTTCTTATCCGCTCAGGAACCTTAAACCCCCAATGCCGAATTGCCTCTATGCCGTCCGTGTCACTCTTAAACCCAGACCCCTCTATCGCGAGAATATCATAAACCAGGAGATCTAGCTTCCGGGATGCAGTGACATGGGAGTCTAGTTGGCGTACTGACCCAGCAGCAGAGTTCCTGGGAGATGCATAAGGTTCGCCACCGGCCTCAACCAAACGAGCGTTGAAAACTCTAAAATCTGAGATGTACATGATGACCTCACCTCTCACAGAAAGCAGCTCAGGAGCTGCTCGGTCCTCGGTACGAAGTCGGAGTGGAACCGACGAAATCGTACGGATGTTATTAGTGACCTGTTCACCCTCACGTCCATTCCCCCTGGTCACTGCTCGAGTTAGCACACCATTCTCGTATACGAGTTCGATCGAAGCACCGTCCAATTTTGGCTCGATGACGTACGTGGGCTCATGGCCCTCTCCGAGTGCCTTGCGAATTCTCTCATCAAAGCGGCGAAGTTCACTGACATCTTGTGTCGAGTCGAGAGACAGCATTGGAGCTGCATGAGCTACTGTTTTGAACTTGCTTTGGGGTTCAGCACCAACACGCTGAGTCGGTGAATCAGGCGAACAAAGCTCAGGATGATTTTTTTCTAGCTCTAGTAAACGCTTGAATAACTGGTCGTACTCAGTATCGCTGATCTCCGGTCGTGCTTCGACGTAATAACTGTAGGCATGACGGTGTAGTTCTTCACGCAAACGCTCTGCCTCAGCGCTCGCACTCTCGAATCCCAACGTACCTTGATCGGTCAAACCAACTCTCTGCTCATGTATGCGTCTGACTTCGGGTATGGCTCAATAGCGGAAAGAGTATCAATAATAGTCATTCGGACCCCTTGGGGGACCTAGAATTAAGGATCACAGAAGATGGCTAGACTGAAGCAAGCAATGATCACCGCCCTTGGTATCCTCTTAATTACGGTCTATCCGAACCAGGGGAGCGCTCAGCTCATAGGCTCGAGTGAGGTATTGGAGTGGCAATCGCCCCCACCGGACCATCGTATTTCGTACGGCCCGGGTCCCCAGCAATTTGGTAATCTACGACTTCCAACTGGTACTAGCCCACATCCTATAGTTGTGTTCATTCACGGTGGCTGCTGGCTATCGGGTTTTGACATACAACACGTAGGGCAATCTGAGGTAGCCATAGCCGAGGCTGGCTATGCGGTGTGGAGCATAGAGTATCGGAGACTTGGTGACGAGGGAGGTGGCTGGCCGAATACATATCTTGACGTGGGACAAGGAATTGATCATCTCCGTGAAATTGCAGAACCGTACAGTCTGGACCTCAGCCGGGTGGTCGTTGCAGGACACTCTGCAGGAGGAGCACTCGCGTTATGGGCTGCAGCTCGAGGCAAAATCGATGGCCAGAGTGCCCTATACACCACCAACCCACTTCCCGTACAAGCGGTATTCGCATTGGCTCCGGCTGCAGATTTGGAAGCGCTTGAAGAACGCGGTTCGTGCAGTAACGCGGTCGGACGTCTCATGGGAGGGACACCTGAGGAGTACCCTGAACGATACCAAGCTGCTTCTCCAATGCAACTTGCTCCGATTTCAGTACCACAAACATTGCTCATCGGTGGACAAGATTTTGTTTGGGCACCCCCGGGACGGTCCTATTACCACCGTGCCATAACGCTAGGAACAGAGGATCTGCGAGTTGTTGACCTCCCAGACTCTGGCCACTTTGAGATGGTCTCGCCGTCCACAAGTTCCTGGCGAGTAGTGCTATCGGCACTCCAAGAGACCTTCGAATCAATGACACCTCTTGGCGAAGCGGACGGGCAGGTTCGATAATATCTTTCCATTCCGCGCGGTCAGGCGATAAAAACCAGGTTGGAGGAATCATGAAGAAGCATTGTCCACTACTCTACATCTCACTGACAGTACTTACCACTCTTGTGGCCGCAGGCTCGGTAGCCGCGCAAACGGACGTGAACGAATTGGCGATCGAGCGCCTAGAGAGTGGGATGGAAGTGACCACCCTCCGAAGAGCTGATGAGGGAGATGGGCCACATGAACGGCTCATCCTTCGGGGTGCTACGATCATTGACGGCACAGGTGCACCTCCGATGGGTCCCGTGGACATAGTCATCGAAGGTGATCGGATCACAGAAGTACGGTCCGTTGGCTTCCCCATGGCCCCAATCAATGAACAGCGTCGGCCGCAGGGTGCCACTAAGGAATTGGACTTCTCTGGCATGTACATATTGCCTGGGCTCATTGATATGCATGCTCATACCGGAGGTGGAGGGAAAGCGCCACAACCTGAGTACACATATAAGCTCTGGATGGGGAACGGCATCACAACCTCACGCGGTGTCGGCCATGGTTCGATGATGTGGGCTCTTGGCGAAAAGGCAGCATCTGATCGAAACGATATCGTAGCACCCCGCATGTTCACTTATGCTCGCCCAGGAGAGGGATGGGACCGCGGACCGGTCGATAGCCCTGAAAAAGCCCGTGAATGGGTACGCTATGCTGCAAATGTAGACGTCGAGGGCGCTCAAATAGATGGTCTAAAACTGACTTCCTATCCCCCAGCCATTATGGAAGCGCTTATCGATGAAGCGCATAAGCACGGACTCGGAACGGTAGCACATCTAGCGCAGACAGGCGTCTCTCGGATGGATGCACTGGATGCTGCACGTCTCGGGCTAGATATGATGACGCATTACTACGGGCTGTTCGAAGCCCTCTTTGACGATCGATCCATTCAGGATTTTCCGAACGACTATAACTACAACAATGAACAGCACCGTTTCGGACAGGTCGGTCGACTATGGTACCAATCGGCGGATCGTGGGTCTGAGACATGGAATGCTCTTCTCGAGGAATTCCTGGAGCTCGATTTTGGCCTCGACCCAACGATGACAATCTACGAAGCAAGCAGAGATGTGATGCGCGCCCGGGAAGCCGAATGGCACGAGGAATACACACTACCTAGCCAGTGGGATTTCTATCAACCAAGTCGTGAAGCTCACGGATCATATTGGTTTTATTGGACCAGTGAGGATGAGTATCACTGGAACAAGTTCTACGAGAAATGGATGCAGTTCCTGAACGACTACAAGAACCGGGGTGGAATCGTCACTACGGGATCTGACTCGGGGTTCATATATAAGCTTTATGGCTTTGATTACATCCGGGAACTCGAACTACTCCGGGAGGCAGGGTTTAGTCCGCTCGAAGTCATACGCGCAGCGACCTATCATGGTGCCCTGCAACTTCATAAGCCGAAGGGAATGGAGAACGATCTCCAGTTTGGAGTGATCCAAGCCGGCTTAAAGGCAGACATGATAGTGGTTGATAAGAATCCACTGGCAAACTTAAAAGTGCTTTACGGTACCGGTACACCCATGCTCAATGATGACACTGGCAAAGTCGAGCGAGTGGGCGGCATCAGCTATACGATCAAAGATGGAATCGTTTATGATGCGAAAAAGCTGTTAGAAGATGTTCGTCGTATGGTTACCGATGCTAAAGCCCGAGTAATTTCGGAAGACGAGGGAGGAAACTAGCCCACACCTCAATCTAGTTAACTATCAGAGGCCCGAGCGGGACCAGGTGAATGTTAAGATGACAAAGCAAGTCGGTTGGATATCCTTGATCGTGGGATTCATCATTCTTTCAGCGTACGGGGCCTATGCTTTTTTGACGGACCTCGAAGTAACTGGCTGGGAAAAATGGGGTGCAGGGCTACTTTGGGCCGGGATTCTCGCACTCCTCGCTACAGTAATTTGGGAGCGTTATAAAGAATCAGGGAATGACCCCTACAAGGATGTACAAAGATGATCTTAGTCACTACGGAACACGTACCTGGCCAACAGGAGACCGCATCCTTGGGGTTGGTTCGAGGCAGTTCAATTAGGGCACGGCACCTAGGAAAGGACATCATGGCTACGTTCCGAAATATGGCCGGTGGAGAAGTCCTCGAGTACAGCAAGCTACTCGGAGAATCTCGGGAGCAGGCGATAGACCGCATGATTGAAGAAGCAGACTCCTTGGGCGCAGATGCAATAATCGGAGTCCGTTTTCAGACGTCTATGGTGATGCAAGGAGCTGCTGAAATGCTCTGCTATGGGACCGCAGTGAAGTTGGAAGCTGCCTTTTAGAAAGGTCCTAGAAGTTGGCTAATAATCTGATTGCGGATGTTATGAACCTCCTGAAGAAGAAGCTCCCTAGGGCTTCAAGAAGCATCGCTAAATGGATCATCGTAGTCCTCTTATCCGGGTGTGCTACAGCTGGAGAGCCTTCGGGTGGGACTGCTCGGAATGCAGTAGATGCCATCCTAGACACCTCTCCCCTAGATCAGGTTCACTTCGGTGTTTTAGCCGTAGATGCGCGAACAGGGCGCATCCTGTATTCCAGAAATGCCCATCAAAAGTTCGTACCGGCGTCTAACCAAAAAATCCTTGTCACAGCAACTGCTATTTCACTTCTTGGACCAAACTACCGCTACGGGACTGAAGTCTGGGCTACAGGGTCTGTTCTAGGGTCACTCTTAGATGGGGATCTAGTTGTCCTCGCTTCCGGAGACCCGTCGATGTCCGATCGATACTGGGAATCTGGAGAAGCATCATTAGCCGCTATCGCTGACAGTCTTTATCAGAAAGGACTGCGAAACGTTGCGGGCTCAGTCTTCGTAGATGTCTCTGCTTGGGATTCCTCTACAGTAGGCCCTACTTGGGAAGTAGAAGACCTGAGATTTTCGTATGGAGCTACTGGAGGGGCGTTCGCGATAGATGAGGGTGAGATCTCAGTGATCGTTAATGCTGGGCCAGCAGTTGGGTCTCCTGCAATCCTAGAATGGTTTCCTAGGGGGACCCCTGATTATGTGTGGACTCGCATTACCACGGTCCCGCCGGACAGTGGCCTCCAGGTGCGGTCCAATTATCTGCCGGAAACACGCCACCTTGAACTAACCGGACAAATCGAGTTATACGACACCGATACTTTGACGTTCGCGCTTCGAGATCCTGTTCGCCAAGCAACCGCAGCACTCGATATCGCTCTCGAACAAGCCGGTATCGAGTTGCAAGGCGGGGCCCAGGTCGCATGGAGTGAGGGTTACAGGGTCGGACGTGGTTGCCTATCCGGATCTGTTAGAGAGTGCCCTAACGCCGGACCAATTCTGACGCTCGAGTCTCCTCCGCTCTCCGAACTTATCGCGGGTATCTTGAAGCCAAGCCAAAACTGGATGACTGAGCAACTTATCCGGACGCTTGGTGCTGAATTAGGAGAAGAAGGCAGTTGGTCAGAGGGAATTGTTGTTATAAGTGAATTCCTGACAGAAGTGGTCGGGATAGATAGCCTCGATATTTCTCCAAGAGATGGCTCGGGATTGTCGGCATATAATCTTGTAACGCCCCGGGCACTCGTGCGGATTCTTCAATACCTGTCCTCTAGTCAAAACAACGGCACTTACCGCTCTGCGCTAGCCACACCGGGAGAAGAAGACTCTACACTCCAAGAACGACTTTCTGACCTTGAAGGCCGTGTTTTCGCAAAAACAGGAACAATTTCAAATGTAAATTCGCTTTCCGGATACCTGACACGGGACGACGGAAGCGAGGTGATTTTCTCCATACTATCAAATGGATCAGGCCTCCCATCTGGACAAGTCAGAGACGCCATTGATGATATCGTACGGATCCTGGCTAGATGAACAAAGGCGAGGCGCAGAACCGGTGGTGGGGAGTCATCACAATCACACTCATGTTTCTGATGTCTTGTTTCTTCAGCACTCGCACAGGTCAACCCTCTCCTGTCTCAGCTAACGCACCTGAAACGGAATTCTCATCAGCACGTGCGATGGCGATCCTTGTTGAAATTGCGAGACAAGCGCATCCACCGGGCTCACCAGAACACGAAAGAGTCCGGAGCTATCTAGTCGACCGCCTTACCACCCTTGGCTTGAACCCAGAAATCCAAACCTCAACGAGTTCATTTCAGCGAGGGACGATGGCCCGGACCGCTACCGTCAGAAATGTGGTCGCGCGGCTACCTGGTACGGCATCCACAGGGGCTATCTTGATCACCGCTCACTACGATAGCCGGGGTCTCGCCGTAGGGGCAGGAGATGACGGTACAGGCGTCGTCTCGATACTGGAAACACTAAGAGCAATCCAGACAGGACCACCTCTCCGCAATGACGTAATCGTCTTATTCACCGATGCTGAAGAGTTAGGTCTGCTCGGTGCACGAGCTTTCGTGAATGAGCACCCATGGATGGAGGACATCCAACTCGTTCTTTCATTCGAAATGCGAGGTGGGGGTGGCCCCGTAATCATGGTTGAGACTGCAGAAGATAATGGCTGGATCATCGACGCCCTACAGGCATCTGACCAGTACCCATTCGCCAACGCCATGGCGTACGAAGTGTACCAGCGGATGCCAAATGACACTGATTTCACACCGTTTAAGGAAGCTGGCAAGCAGGGACTCAACTTCGCAGCAATCGACAAAGGACACGTCTATCACCAGCAGTATGACACACCTGAAAACCTTTCAGAATCGACACTTCAGCACCATGGGCTGCACGCACTGCATGTCCTAAGCTATCTGGGTGACCAAGACCTCATAAACGTGAATGCACCGGATGTAGTTTATTTTAGCGTGCCAGCCCTCGGTTTATTCGTCTACCAAGTGACATGGGTTAAGTGGATTAGTGCTGGACTCATCATCTTATTTCTACTGGCACTGCTAGCAATTCACCGCTCAAGCGTCGGTCTGTATGGAGCACTCATCGGCACTGGCATCTCTATCCTCGGAGCATCTTTGTCCTTCGGTTTTGCTTTACTACTCCTGAATTGGCTACCGCGTTTTCACCCTGAGGCTGGTAGCCTTCAGGGTTCCTTGTATCACAGCGAGGGTTGGTATGTAATAGCCCTCACTGGTGCCGCATTTACGATTGTGACCGGACTTCACGCACTAGCTAGGAAATGGCTAAGTGTCCAACAGCTAGCTCTGGGTGCTGTGGTCTTGCCATTTGTGGGTGCAATTTGGCTAGGGTATGTGGCTCCACTCGCTGCAATGAATCTCGAATGGCCTGTCACGGCAGCACTACTGTCACTGTTGTGGGTCACCGTCATGGGTGAACGGACAACAGAAACACTCGGCTGGTTTCTTGCGGTCCTATTCTCTGTTCCAGTTCTCTCGTTCTTTGTCCCTGTAGCGGAATTGCTCTGGATCGCCATGACCTTCGAATTCGCTCCTGTACTCGGTATTCTGATCGCAATCGGCCTATACCTTTGCCTGCCAGCCCTGGACAGTGTCCTTCGCTTGAATAGCTGGTGGGCCCCCGCGGGAGGCATAATCGTAGTCGGGGCCGCCTTGGGATTCGGAATACTCAATTCCCAGACCACAGCAGAGCGTCCAGCACCTTCGACTCTGGTATACGCTTATGAACACGGAACACCTGAAGCTCTTTGGGCGACAGACCCCGTCATAGACACAATGGACCTACCTGCTCGTGAATGGGCAGTTGAGCGCACTGGCAGTGCCTTCGAGCTGATGCGTGACCTCAGCATTTTCGGGTATGACTTCGGAGAAGTTCCAGCTGCTGCCGCACCGGCAATGGATACTCCTGAACCAGCCATCATCATCGAAACTGATACGACGATAGGTGATATTAGGCGTGTGATCATCGGTGTACGATCGCAAATCGGCTCCGAACGGCTCCGCTTCCAGTATGACCCTACTGAAGACACACGCCTGATCTCCATCAATGGAATGGTTATCGATAATCCCGAAGAACTCACTTGGGCAGATCACTGGGGAACACCCGCGCCGATGGTCTATCTCGAACTAGAGATACCAGCTGGTCAACCGATCAGCTTCGATATCATCGAACACTTGTTGCGTCCAGAGGAACTCCTGGGCCCAGGAGTGTTCTCAAGACCGGATTATCTCGCACCCGATATCACGCGAGAGAGCGACCGTGCAATGTTACTTTACCGATTCCAGGAGTCCCAAGAGACTATCGAAGCAACCAGCCAATGAGACCGTTTGCTCGGGCTTTGCGATAGAAATCCTTGCGCCCTGTGTACTTATATATTTAACGTCTGGGCGGCCATAAGCATCCCATCTAGACAAACGGGGGATATGGTCACATGACGAAAAGAGGAAAACAGTTATGACCTACCAAAACAGCCGACCTACCAAGATTATCGGTGTTCTTGCCATAGCAGCATCCGTCAGTGCATGCACTGACTTGAGTGGCCCAGACGCCTTCGATGACGACTTCTTGCTAGATATGGCAGTCATCGCGGCTGACGCGACGCTTGAGGACTTTGGCACATGGAGTTTGGCCTTTGCCTTCCAGCCCCGAAGTGCTCCCGATATAGCCGGTGCTGGTATACCCGGTAAGCCGGGTGGCCGGCATGGCCCCGGACATCCTCTGTCAGGCACACGCTCGGCTAAGTTTTTCGATGCAGATGGAAATGAACAAGCCGAGTATGACTCGCTAACGACCGAGCGTATCGAACACGAAAGTGATGTGAGTGGTGAAGTCGGCCGTCAAGGTTGGACAGCTCAAATCGCTCGAACCCGAAGCATTACGGTTACTGGACTCTCAGGTGAAGAGACACATCGCACCCGGAACGGAGACGGAACTGAAGAGGTAACGAAAAGCCGCCATACCGATGAGGGTACTCGCGCCTATCATATGACGGGCGAATTCACATATAACGATGTTGTCGTGCCCATTCCTGGATCAGATCCACGTTATCCGATATCAGGAACGGTCACTCGCAAGGTCAACGCGAGCAGAACGAATGGAGACGAAACAAAGACACGCTCTGCTGACATCACCATCACATTTGATGGCGATGAAACAGCTACGATCGTAGTTAATGGCAAAGAGAGAGAGATCGATCTCACTGCCAAACGTGGGAAACATCCACTGAAGCCTAGGAAGAACAGAGGAGGAGGCTAAGCTTTTCAGCTTCGCTCTCTGACCTAGAGAACATTGAGGGCGGCAGGCTTTTGCCTGCCGCCCTCTTCTTTCTGACTAAGCAATCAGCTCCCAGGTTCGAAAAACCCGTAATGTTCGAGCATAAAAAGACGGATCGCTGAAGCTAGTTGCACTGCATACACCTGGCGGTTCGCATCAGTGTCTCGGAGACCAGGGTATTGATGCTCAAGCTGGATTCCGCTGATGACCTCTGACATGCCCCTCGAACCATGTTCCCTCGTATTGTAACCACCAGTCCAGTAGGGATCGGAGCCGGGAGATGGGTCACTAGGGCTCGGGACCGAGCGCACACCTTCATCCCCAAGGAAGCCCCCGAATGACTTTGGTCCTCGCAGAAGTTGAGAAAAGGTTTCTGGAGCGGAGCGACCCAGATCACGGATGCTCGTTTTCTCAACCATCGTCATGCTGTTGAGTGCACTATTATTTTGGCTGAGATCTGACGAGCTCAGAAGATATCCGAGCTCGACTCTAGGGATCGAATGCCCGTGTCCATGCATATCGAAGTAGAGTCCTTTTTCGAAATCCTCAGCGACGAAAATCCGTGCTTCCTTGATCCAATCCTGAAATTCGTTCCATGCGTTTTCAGCGAATGGATCACCCTGAGCGGCTTCCACGATCTCACGGTTTGGGTCAAGCTTAGTACGGTGTAAATGGGAGAGGACCAAATGTGGCGCATAGCCGGTTGCATCAATGAACGCATCTCTCACAGCAAGACTAAGTTCGACGGTGTTACGATCGGAGACAGTAGTGCCGTACGTGCGATCCGCCGTCTCTCCGGGCTTCAGCGCCCCACCATGCGGCGCTGAAATAACAACGGGCAATTCACCTCGGATGAACTCAACATAATTGTTTCGCCCAAAGTAGCTTTTGCCGACCTCATACTTTGAGACAACCTCCCGTACATACACCTCCAGACGCACACTGCGACTTACCTCCCCCACTGAAGCGACCACTGTCGTTGTACCAGTAGAGACACCCGTAGCGAGACCATTCTGGTCGATCGTAGCGATTGCAGTGTTCTCAACAGACCAGATGACATTTTGGCCGGAGACCAATTGGCCAGACTCATCTCTCACAGCTGCAAGAAAATCTATGGTGCTACCCACTCCAACGATCAAACCACCTTGGGGTTCGATTGTAATGGAAAGCTTGATGACATCTGTACTCGACTCTCCACACGCTAACGCCGATAGCAGCAGCAGAGTCGTTCTGACCCTACTGAAAATAACCGGAGAGCTACCTGTTTTTTTTCGCATAGTCGCAGTCAAAAATCTCACTACCAGCCTACTTAAAGCTCAAGCGCAACCTACACTGGCCTTAAGTTGCTCTTGTCGCATAAATCAGGCGACCCTACCCTGCGAGCCCGGCCATGACGCCGGATCAGCTCCCAAGAGGCAAGATCACATGAAGAGAGTTCGAGCGGGTCTCATTATCCTACTTCATACAACATTATCATTTCCAGTATGCTCGCAAGCATTCGCTGCGATAACCCCCGCCCTGGCATCTGCTCTCGAGCAGCAAGAGCGTCCGGGTGGTCGAGGTGGTGGGCCTAGAGACAATGAGTCAGACGGGCCGCGCGAATATTCCGAAGTCATCACCGAGGACGCGATTACTAGCACTGGTATGTTCGATGTCCATGAAGTAGGGGATGACCTTTTCTTCGAGATCCCGCCATCCGAGCTGAAAAATGAAATGCTCCTCATCCAGCGCACGATGGAATCCACACTCCAGGATCCGGGCTCTTTCTTTACAGGTGGCCCGCGCCTGATCGTACAATGGGAGCGCCAAGGCGATAGAGTGATCTTGCGGGGTAAAGATTATGACATGATTGCTGACTCAACAGCTGCAATTTGGAGCGTCGTCTCAGGATTCCGCAGAGGCCCGGTGCTCGCAACATTCGACGTTGAAGCATACGGTGCTGATAGCTCAGCCGTCATTGATGTCTCGGACGTGTTCCTTACAAATATTCCCGAACTCAACCCAATAGACGGCCTAAACCGTGGGCGAAGCTGGGTAGAAGAGAGTTGGTCTTTTGAGGATGCGGTCAATGTCCAGGTTACTCAAAGCGGCTCAGGACGAGGCGCTGCTCCCGGTGGACGTGGTGGCGGTCCGGGCGGTGGACGTGGTGGTGGACAAGGCCAAACTCGTTCACAGACAGCCAAAGTCTTCTTCAGTATGGCCCGGCTTCCTGAGGAACCAATGATGCCACGCTGGCATGATGAGCGTGTAGGATTCAATTCGAGCCGGTCTTACGACTTTACTAGACCGGATAACCGACTGGAGCAGATTCGGTTCATTCACCGCTTCAAGTTGGTTAAGGAAAACCCCAATGCGGAAATCTCTGATCCTGTCGATCCAATCGTTTATTGGATCGATCCAGCAACACCCGACTGGCTCAAGCCCTGGATCGTTAAGGGTGTGAATGAATGGCAGCCAGCATTTGAGGATGCAGGGTTCAGTAACGCAATCGTCGGTCGTATAGCACCGACCCCGGAAGAGGACCCAAGCTTTTCAATGTACGATGCACGCCACTCAGCGATTTATTGGCGGCCTTCGACCGTAGCCAATGCAACTGGCGGACAGATCGTTGACCCCCGTTCGGGACAAATCCTAAAAGGGGAAGTCAACATGTATCACAACATCATGGAGTTACAGAAGAACTGGTACTTCATCCAAGTAGGACCTCTTGATGAACGCGCCCAATCTTTGCCGATGCCCGACTCTCTTATGGGACGCTTGGTCGAATACGTAGTCACCCACGAGATCGGTCACTCGATTGGGTTTCCACACAACATGAAGGCGTCCGCCATGTATCCGGCAGACTCAGTACGAAGCGCCTCATTCCTGGAAAGGATGGGTGGAACTCATACTGCAACACTCATGGACTATTCGAGGTTCAACTACGTAGCCCAACCCGAGGATAACATCCCATTGGAATACCTGATCCCCCAGGTTGGCCCCTATGACCACTTCGGAGTGCGTTGGGGATACTCGCCCATTCCGGAGGCTGACACGCCCGATGAGGAGCTTGAAACCCTCAATGAATGGGCGCGGGAGCAGGATCGTTACCCGTGGTTGAGGTTCACAACTGCTGATGCTGCGGGATCTGACCCCGAAGCACTCACTGAGGCGGTTGGTGATGCTGACGCTGTTAAGTCGACCACATATGGTATGAGAAACCTTGAGCGTGTGATGAGCATGATGCTCGACGTAACAGAGAAGCCTGGAGAGAGCTATGAGGAGCTTGAGAATCTCTATGGGCAAGCAGTGAGTCAGTGGGGGCGCTACATGGGCCATGTTACGGCGATTGTCGGAGGCGCCCAAACTCAGGAGAAGTACGGTACTGGCCCAAGATTTGAGCCTGTTGAGAAGGCACGTCAGAGGGAGGCGGTACAGTATCTGGCAGAAGCTGCGTTCCATGTACCCGAGATGTTTTTAAACTCAGATATTTTACGCAGAATTGAACCTGAGGGAGTCGTTGAACGATTCCGTACACAGCAAAATCGCGTTCTTACCAGTCTTATGAGCCAAGCTAGGCTTGAAAGGCTTATTGAGTTCGAAGCACTCGAAACAAGAAACGGTGATGCTTATACCCTCGCAGACCTAATGAGCGATGTGAGAGCAGGGGTCTGGAATGAACTCCAAGATCGAACTGTCCAGGTCAACACATACCGTCGCAACGTACAACGTGCCTTCCTGGAAGTGGTTGATGACCGCCTGCATCCAGATGAAGAGGACCTTAATAGCAACTTCAATCCGGCAGCAGCACCGTGGACGTCAGATATTCGTGCGGTGTTGCGCTCAGAACTCGAAGACATCGATCTACTTGTAGAACAGGCACTCACCCGCACGAGTCAAGGCATGACCCGCACACACCTCAGAGATGTTCGTTCAGAAATCCAGAGAATCTTAGGAGGGGACGGGAACTAGGCCGGCACATGAAGGTTTCTTTATTCGCTACATGTCTCGGGGATCAGTTCTACGCGGACGCGTGCGCGGACGCAGTGCGACTACTGCACTACGCAGGGGTCGACGTTGATGTGCCTCAGTCACAAACCTGCTGCGGCCAACCCGCCTACAATACAGGTAGAAGACCTGAAGCGATCCGCATGGCACATCAGACACTCGATACTTTTGGCAGTGCCGACTATCTGGTACTGCCCTCAGGAAGCTGTGCTGGCATGATACGCTGTTTCTATCCAGACCTCATGAATAATGACCTTAAGCGTGCTCAAGCTCTCGCTGACCGCACATACGAACTTTCTCATTTCCTCGTGGAAGTATTAGGCATTCAGGATCTCGGTTCTGGACTTACGGGCAAAAGAATTGCCTACCATCATAGCTGCCATGCTCTCCGCGAACTCGGAGTATCTAACCAGCCAATTTCCTTGCTCAAGAACTGTGGAGCAGAAGTAGTCACATGGGGAGCAGACGAGGAATGTTGTGGGTTTGGGGGGCTTTTTAGCGCTAAACTACCGGAAGTCTCAGCCGCCATGGCAGATCGAAAGCTCGATACGCTTCCCGATGTAGACTTCGTGACTTCCACGGATGGCGGATGCCTCCTCCAACTCAGCGGCCGTGGCAACCGACGACGATTACCTGTCCAGTTCCGACACCTCGCGAGCCTACTCTGGGAGGGGATTAGTTCATGAGTTCTGTTAACCCTCAGAGGTACCCAGCCGCATCCGCTCAAGCCCTTAAGGATAAGCCCGAAGTCCGTGACACAGTTACCAACTCAACTGACCTCGCCAACAAGAAAAGGGCAGCAGCATACCAACAAATTGAATCGGATACGTGGAAGGATTGGGGCCGAGATGTAAAATCGCATGCCCTAACGAATCTTGATCAATATCTAGAGCAAGCGGAGACCCAACTGCTAGCAAACGGTGCGAAGGTGCATTGGGCGGAGACCGCACAAGATGCCCAAAAACTCCTTGAGAACATCGTTCTTGATCATGACATCTCTAGTGTCGTTAAGGCTAAAAGCATGCTCAGTGAGGAACTGGGTATAAACGAGCACCTTGAAAAACTCGGTGTCCTGGTGCGCGAGACAGACCTTGGCGAGTACATCATCCAGATTCTTGGTGACCGACCGAGCCATATCGTCGGCCCCGCAATGCACCTAAGCCTAGAGGACTGCCAGCGCCTGTTTCACGAGAAATTCGGTACCCCCATCGACGGCAGTCCTGAACTTCTCGCTGCAGCAGCCCGTGAGGCTCTCAGAGAAGAGTTCCTGGCTGCTGATATGGGGATTTCAGGCGGCAATTTTCTCGTTGCTGAAACTGGCACCGTAGCCCTCATCGAAAATGAAGGGAATATTCGACTCTCAACATCCCTCCCCCGTGTTCATGTTGCCTTGGTTGGAATCGAGAAGATCGTCCCCCGACTTGAGGATATATCCGGTTTTGTGCAACTCACTTCGCGCGCAGCTACGGGCCAGGCCATCGGCAACTTCTTCTCACTCATTCAGGGACCGAAAAGAGATGGTGACATCGATGGACCCGAAGAAGTACATGTAATTCTCGTCGATAACGGCCGCACACGTCTATTGGCTGATGACAAAGCATGGGAAAGCCTCCGATGTGTTCGTTGTGGCGCATGTATGAACATCTGCCCTGTCTACCGACAAACAGGAGGGCACCCGTATGGATGGACATATCCGGGACCCATTGGAGCGATTATCGCCCCAGGGATGCTGGGACTAGAGGAAGCGATGCCTCTACCCTATGCCTCTACCCTATGCGGGGCATGTGTGGATGAGTGCCCTGTAAGGATCCCGATCACAGAGCTATTGCTCCATTGGCGGGAAAAGGCAGTAGAGGAAGGCCTCGCCCCTGCTATAGAGTCGGTAGGAATCAAGGCATATACAAAGGCAGCAGAACGACCTGGGATCTTTCGCGCAGCTGGGACAACGTTGCGGCATATACCGCTACAAGCAGGTGGACGGGCACTTCCTATCTTAAGTGGCTGGGTCAAGGAGCGATCAGCCCCCGAATCCAGTGCAAAGAGCTTTATGCAGCAGTGGAAGGAAGGAATTGAGTGACTGCACGTTCATCAATCCTCGACCGGGTTCGGATTGCCCTCGCAAATCGGGAAGTTGTCGCACATCCCGGTTCTTTCGAAGGATGGCGTCCTGTCATGCATTCCGGGGATCCAACTGAGCAGTTCACTGAGATGTTTGAAAAAGCAGGTGGTGAGGTGGTGAGCTTCAATACTCAAGCTGAAGCATCACTCTGGGTCAGGGGCTTTCTCGCTGACTTCGATAGTCTTTCTCTTGGAGAGTTGGCACGGAACCGGCTCAATGAAGATGCAAGACCTGACGACTGGATTAAAGAAACAGATCCATCGGCAGCGGAGGCTGGGGTTTCTTTAGCGTTCGGTGCTGTGGCTGAAACCGGATCCCTTATGATGACCCCACAAGATGGCAGACGGGCTCAGCTTCTACCTCCGGTTCATGTGGTGTTCCTGGACCAAGCCAAGATTTATGACACACTGAGTGAAGGGCTCCTGGCACTAAAGAATGAAGTGCTACCCGGGGATAACGAGAGTGATGGGTTGCCCTCTGCTCTAGGGCTACACTCCGGACCCTCGAAATCAGCTGACATCGGCCAGGTACTCGTGAAGGGAGTCCACGGACCCGGTAGAGTAATCACAGTGATCGTAAAATCCGAATGACTGACGATTTCTAATCCCTAGACCCCATGTCCCTGCTAGCCTGACTTATCCGAACCCCCTAACCTCGTTACCTGATGAGTGCTAATACCAATACCCATAACCTCCAACGCGTCCTCCGTATCAGGGACGGTATGGCAGTCACGATTGGGATGATTATCGGCGCCGGCATCTTGCGTACGCCAGGGCTTATCGCTGGTTATCTCGGCGATCCATGGCTAATCCTAGGACTCTGGTTCTTCGGTGGCGTAGTCGTAGCACTTTCCACGCTAGTACTAGCCGAAATGTCGGCAGCCCTCCCCGAGGCTGGTGGGAAATACGTGTACGCCCGCCACGCCTGGGGTGACACGATGGGCTTCGTCACCGGCTGGTCAGAACTTCTAGTCAGCCGTGGCTTCAGTGGAGCAGCCAAGGCAGTCGCTATCGCTGAGTACGTCCGAATATTGGCAGGTAATCGCGGCAACATACAGATCATAGCGTTAGCAGTGTGTGTCGGATTCTTTTTTCTGCACACACGTGGACTCAAGGCGAGTTCTCAGTTCCAAAACATCACTACAGTCATCAAGATCTTTATTGTAGTAGCGATCGCTGCTGCAGGTATCGCTGCAGGTGATTTCATGGGGTTCCAGCCTACCCTGACAGAAGCGTCAGGACCTACGGCAGGCCTCTTGGGCTTTGCGCTCGCGTATCAATCCATTTCGTTCGCTTACTACGGCTGGGAAGACGCCGCGAAAATGGCGGAAGAAATTAAGGATCCTGGCACCGCACTACCGAAAATCTTGGTTGGTGGTGCGCTAGCAGTCATGGTCCTGTATCTGCTGATCAATGTAGCGTTCCTCGCGGTACTCACACCTGCTGAGATGTCTGCGGATCCTGAGTTGATCGCCGCACTTACGATTTCTAGCGTGTTCGGCCCGGCCGCCGGAACAGCGGTTACAGCGGCGGCGCTCATCATCCTCCTTAGTAGTCTGAATGTTAATTTCTTGGGCTTACCAAGAGTAGCCTATGGGCTCGCACAACACCGACTCTCTCCCCAGGCATTCACCAAGGTCGACGACAGGGGTACTCCGAGAAACGCACTCTACTTCATCTCAGCATGGATTGGGCTTCTCGCAGTTACCGGAAGGTTTGAGCTCCTGATCCGTTTTATGATGACGGTAGCAATCGCCGTCGACACGATGGTCCTGCTTGGCTACTTCAAACTCCGAGCCCAACGTCCGGATCTCGAGCGTCCGTTCGTGATGCCAGGCCATCCCTGGCTACCTGCCATCACGATCGCTTTGTACATAGCGATCCTCGCGATCCTGATCGGTACACAGCCACAGCTGGCACTTGGGGCGGGGGCGATGCTCGCCGCGATCCTGATCGGAGGCATTGCCACGACTCGCTCTCGCGTGAACAAGAGTGACTGAGATACTCCATACGCTTGTAGCAGCAGGCATAACCCATGTAGTAGGCCTTCCGGATAACACATCAGCGCCGCTTTTCGACGCACTATCCGATCACCTTTGGATCCGGCTTGTCACTGTCACGCGAGAAGGCGAAGCGTTCGCAATTGCGTCAGGTCTATGGCTCGGAGGAGCCTCTCCCCTCGTCGTGATCCAGAACACTGGACTCCTTGAGTCAGGTGACAGCTTACGTGGAACAGCAGCTCGCATGGGGGCACCTATTCCGATCCTCGTTACAGGCCGAGGATATTCAAAGATAAGAAAAGCAGGACTTGCACCCTCTGACCTGAGGGAAGGTGATCTACTTACTCGACGGAATATTGATTCTGTAGCACTGCTTACGGAGCCAACACTCGAGGCATGGGGCATACCTTTTGAGCGGTGTGAAGGCGAAGACGACCCTTCGGCTGTATTGGCGCGAACTATTGAATCTGCTCGTTCTGCCGAACGCCCCACCGCTGTTGTTGTGGCCCGCGAACTCACTTGATGCTCACGCGCGCCCAAGTCCTCGATCCACTGGTTCGGCATCGAA
>CAJWPN010000027.1:0-28477 GCA_913045345.1 uncultured Gemmatimonadales bacterium | reverse complement strand
CACGGCAGAGATCCTCAAGTTCCTCTTCTGTAAGAGTGTGGTCCGTCTTCTTGGACGCGTCGAAAATTCTCTCCACTAAGCTCTCATCGTCGTCGTATCCGTGCTTCTGAAGCCAGTGCCTTACGTTCGATTGGCCCGACATAGGCCCAATTTCGATAACCTGCTCTCGACCGACCAGTGATGCAGGAACGCTCGAATAGATTCTGTCCGCCAACCAAGCGTCGCCCTTGGCCTCAGCTTTCATGATTGCTGCTGCATGGACGCCAGTGCCGGTACGGAAAGCGTCTCGACCCACAACTGGGGATGAATGGATGAGTGGAACATGGCACATATTCGCTGCTAAACGACAATATTCTGGAAGGATAGATAGGTCTGCATTAGTTACTCCGAGTAGCTCTAGATTAACCAATAGGAGCTCCATCTCTGTATTCCCACATCGCTCGCCAAGTCCGAGTGCTGTTGCGTGTATCCGTGTCGCTCCCGCTTCTATTGCCGCGAGTGCGTTCGCTATAGCAAAACCGCGGTCACGATGTCCATGCCAATCGACCCCTATCTCTCTGCCTGAAGGCTCTACGACCTCCTCAATCATAAAACGCACCAGAGCCCTTACCCCATCCGGTGTAGCGTGTCCTACAGTGTCAGATAGGCAGATTCTGTCTGCACCAAGTTCGATCCCCTGACTATACAGACGCTTGAGATCCTCGGGTTTTGCTCGCGTTGTGTCTTCCGTGACCATCATCACAGATAGTCCTTCCGTCACTGCAAACGTTACTGCTTCTTCTACCTTCCCAAGCATCTGATCTAGGGTCCAATCCTCAGCATATTTTCGGATTGGAGAACTTCCTATGAACGCGCACACTTGAATGGGAAGCCCCACACTCTGGCTGACCTCTGCAATAGGGCGAATGTCCACAACAGTGGTCCGTGCTGCCGCGTTTGCCTGGATGGAGAGTCCCGCGTTCACAATCTCTGTTGCCAGTGCCGTCACCGTATCTACTGCCCGAGGGCCTGCTCCCGGCAGACCAATATTTGCCGAATAGACACCTAAATCATCCATCAGGTGAAGTAAGTGGATCTTGTCACTGATGGGCGGATCTACGACGGAAGGATTCTGCAGCCCGTCTCTCAATGTTTCATCATTCACGTGAACGCCAGTCACGCTTGTCCAATCAAATGTGGGGCTAGATCTATTCCAGTCGTGAATCAGTTCGGATTCTTGCATGAATGTCGAAATTCGAATGTGGCTTGCCGATGAACGATCTAAAGATATCAATCCTGGCCGAAGAGGTCATGCAAGCATTCCACTACTCGGAGATTTTATTGTGTTCCGAGTAGCCAAGCGCAGGAGTTAACGTCACACTATAGATGGTTTCAACTAAACATTTTCTTATAATCTTAGACCTACGCTCACACTTCTGATGTGATAGAATGATCAACTTCAGAACACTGATCTCTCATGGAGATACTGAAGGTCGACAGTTGGATTTTCTAATCCATTGAGGTGGATTTTTCAGGGCCTTTCAGGCAGCCACGCTCACACTGATGTGTCAGCGACCGACCCGAGGCTTCGGGGACGCACCTACACAATCCCATTCGACGCAGTCTGGAAAGCGGCATTGAAAGTCTCTAATAAACAAATGCGGGGCTGGTCCGTACTCTACATCGATGACCAAACTGGCGTGATCGTAGCAGAGGCACTAAGGCGTCCATGGAAACACAAAGATGACGTCAGAATCTCGATCGGTCTTGATGAGAACGGTCAAACCCGAGTAGACCTGAGGTCTACCTCGCGCCAAGAGAAGTGGGATTGGGGTCGGAATCGCCGGAGGATATCAAGCTTCCTGCGTCTTCTTGACCGGGAACTGTCCGCTCGCCCTGACCAAATCCTAAAGCATATTGGGGTGCATGCGTGAAAAGCATTCTAAGTGGAGTCGCCATCCTTGCGTTAGCGATTTCACTCTCTGCATGCAATCCGGATAACCCAGCACCCGCCGGAGATTTATCAAGTACTCAAATGATGGTTAACGAAACTGGATTTTCAGGACCATCTTATGAGAGAAGCTTTGTTTTTATGACAACGACTGGAGACAGTCTACTCTTGGTGCCGTGGCTGCTGGAAACGACACCGGACTCGAATACGGTTTTCAGGGAAGCACGTGGATGGGTCGACCGGGGCGGTACCTGGGAACCGTTCTTGACTGAGCGATGGCAAACCGCTCCAACTCGCTATCCTGCCCGTGTTCTTCCCTACGGAACCTTTCGAATCGTTGTAGGAGACAGGGGCAGAGTAGACGGCGTCATGTACCTGGATGGCCCGCGGAATCTGGAACTTGCCCTTGGTAGTTCAGTCGCCCAATGGAGCGGACCGCGTGAAGAAAGGTTTCGACTTCTAGAGGGGTCTTTCCGCCTGGGTGAAGAGCGATTAGATGGAATCGTACTTGATATAGCTCGTCTTCATTCATCTGACAGACCACCGCGAGGGGACTGGGCATTCTTAATCTCTGGGGACTCACTGCAGATCGTAGTCCAAGGAGATATGGAGCACGATATTGAGACTCCACCGAACTACCGGGGGTGGGGTCGAGTCGATTCTGAAGAGCTACAATGGCCTTCACTCAAAGTCGATTGGATCCAAATGAGTGTATATCAACCGGCTCGACGAAACTTACCGGTATCTTGGACTCTTTCTTCTCCCAATGCATCGGTTGTTGGGACACTAGAAGTCTTGGCCTCAGAGATAATCACAGGCACAGAATCAGGTCCGGTACTACCGGTCCAAGCCTTATTCGAAGTGGCCGGCACAATTTCGATTGATAGCCTCTCATTTCCAGTGCGCGGCCTATTCAACCATCGCAGGAAATGATGGTTGATACTTCTCTTCAAGTTTGAGCTAAAAGAGAATTACAAGATGATGCCGGTAGCTGCCGGATTACTCGTCCGGTGATTCCACCCGAAAGCCACGCGCACGACGAGACCCATCTCCTCTGGAAGTACGCACTTTAATATTACGCTGAAGCCAAGCCATCGGAGTGAAGTGCCGCTTAACCTTTTTTCGGCGTCCCGGGCCCCGAGCCATGCTTTCCTCTATCTCGTCTACAGTCTGGGAGTAGCGCCCCGGTAACCCAAACCATACTCCGAGCACGAACGCTAAAAGCCCACCGAGGATCTTTAGTGCGAGGATCACAGCAACCTGTGAATTAGTTCTTTGTTATAGTCTCGAAGGCCAGCAATCCTAGTCCAATAGACAAAATGATTGCAACCGCATTAGTACCCACTGCAACAAGGCCTACAACCAGCCAAAATATAGCGTGGGTAAACAGGTATCCGCCGGGCACCAAATTACTCATGGCTGAGGTAAGAAAGAGGGATAAGGGATAGATGCGGAAATATGTCGGGGATACTTCAACCTGTCACCCCCAGGTCAGCTAATCGAGAAGAGTTCCTATTCATCGTCGATTAGAGCACTATCTCTGATATCTTCTGCTCGCTTGCGAGCTAAAGTCAGGTATCCAGCTTCGAGTTTAAGCAGGTGGGAAATCTTTCTCATCAAGTGCTGCTCCTTGTCGGCCAATTCCCCATCGGAGTAGACAAGACCCCACATGATTTCTGCAAGCACCATTTTCTGACCGACCGAGTAGTTTTCAGCTATCAGACTTGTAAACTGCCATAGGTCCACTGCCCCCGCGCGAGCTTCCTCTGCTAGCCCTATGAGCTTCGTAGCTTGAGTAGGTTCGAGTCCATACTGCCTTCGAATCGCAGACTCGAGATGCTCTCTCTCGTCCTCCGTGAACTCTTCATCTGCGTAAGCAAGCTCGAGCAGAAGGGCACACGCCGCCAAACGGATGTCCTTCTTGTTCTCTTCGGGATCAGACTCTTCCACAGGACTCATGGAAGAGGAAAAGAATGTTTTTATCGAATCCAGCATCCGTATCTCCGTCTAATAACCTCTAACCTCACCCGCGTTAACTCATTTGGATGTGGTTTATTTTCGCTGTAATTCTCGAGCTTGCCGGTACATGAGTGTCGCTTCTTCAATCATGTGTTTGCGATCATAAAGGTGCCCCAATGTGTAGAAGGCTCTGGAGTTTTTTGGCTCTAAGACTGTGGCCCGCTCTAGTGCTACAAGCGCTTCATCGAAACGGCCGAGCCTATTCAGAGTTTCACCGTGATAGTAGAACGCACGCGCCGACTCGCGATCCTGTTCGCAAACCCAACTCAGTTCCAACTCCGCGGCAGCATAAGCCCCACGCCGAAAATTGAGGATACCTACGCTAGCTCGCACAACCACGCTATCCGGCTCAATGGCTAGTGCTCGAAGTAGTAACTGTTCGGCCTCCCCATACCTTGCTAGTACTGCCAATGCCGACCCGTAGTTGGTGAGCGCCTCGATATTTTGAGGATCGATGCCCTCCGCTGCCTCAAATTGTTCTAGTGCTAATTCGGGATGACCGAGTTCATCATAGAGAACCCCGAGATTATTACGCGCCTTCACATTCCTAGGGCTATCAGTCAGGATATCGCGGTAAAGTTCGATCGCGTTTCCGATCTGGCCCTCCTGCACAAGATCTCGGGCTCGACTCAGGCGCTCATCCTGTGGAGGAGAATCCTCTGGCCCGGAAAGCGCATCCTCCGTATCGGCTAGATCAAGGTCTTCGGAAGACTGATCATCAACTATGATCTGAGCTGTTTCCTCGCCTAGTTCTTCGTAGCTAGGCTCGTCGTTTAGATCCCCATCTTTCGCTGGGAGCAGTTCGGTCTGAACCTCTGCAGTTGCAAGTTCTTCTCGCTGCTTCTTCCCGGCTTTTTTGCTCGTTGAAACCTTTTTCTTAGTGCTAGCTGCGGTTTCTTCTCCGGCCACCGACTTCTTCACGGAGCCCTTACTCGGCATCTCTTATCCCTCCACCTCAGACCCAACCCAGGCAATATAGGGCGGATGTCCACCAGTCACTGGAATTGAGAGCAACTCAGGAACATCGTATGGGTGGAGTTCAACTAATCTTGCTTCTAATGCATCGACTTGGGCTGGGGTCGTCTTAATGATAAGCATCGCTTCTTGCTCGTCCTGTACTTCCCCCTCCCACCAGTAAATTGACGAAACCTCTGGAATGATATTGGCACACGCAGCAAGACGTTCGCTCACAAGAGCTCGGGCGATCCGCTTAGCTTCTTCCGTCCCTGGGGCAGCCGTAAGTAGAGTGACAACTTCTTGAGTCGATGCCGTAGGACTCATTGTTTTAGGATGCAGTCTTATCTGCTACAGCACCGGTGTAAAGCTGCTCTATGACTTCCTCGAAACGTTCTTCAACCAAACTCCGTTTCACCTTGAGAGTAGGTGTAAGCATCCCGTTTTCAATCGAGAGTTCTTCTGATAGAAGCGCAATCTTCTTTGGAGTCTCAAAGGACGCGAGACCGCTTAGTTCCCCTAGTGTCTCACTTTCCAAATGAGAGAGGACATCTTGATTGGTAACGAGCTCTTCAAAGCTTGACCACTCAATAGCGTTTTGTGACGCCCACTGCTGCAGGGGTTCTACTGCCGGAACGATGAGCAGTACTAAGTAAGGTCGGCGGTCCCCGATTATCACAGCCTGCTCGACAAATATGTTTGTTTTTAGACGATTCTCTATTGGCTGTGGAGCGATATTCTTGCCACCGCCTGTAACGATGAGATCCTTTTTTCGATCCGTGATATAAAGAAATCCCTCGCCATCGATCTCACCGATGTCGCCAGTCGCAAACCATCCTTCGGCATCAATCACTGAACTAGTGGCTTCCGGTTTGTTATAGTACCCCTTCATAACTTGTGGTCCCCGGATCAAGATCTCACCGTCCGAAGCAATCTTAACCTCCGTGCCAGGTGCTGGCTTACCAACGCTTCCTATCCGGAAGTGCTCAAGCGTATTCGCGTTCGTAACAGGACTGGTCTCTGTGAGCCCGTAACCTTCAAGGATGGTGAGCCCAATCGAATAGAAAAAGCGATTCAGTACCGGAGCCAAGGGCCCACCGCCACTCAGAAATAGTCTTACCCTACCGCCCACTCCAGCCTTTACCTTCGAGAAGACAAGCTTATCAGCGAGTCCATACTGAAGTGAGAGAACCCCTGACGGCTCACGTCCAGTGAGGCGCAGATCTGCAACACGATCTGCAATACCTGCCGCCCAGTTAATTAGAGCTTTCTTGATGCCACTCGCACCCATCACATTATTGTAGATTTTTTCATAGATACGCGGTACAGAAACGACCACCGTTGGGCGGATAACTCCCATATCTTGGATTAATGTGGGCATGGAGCGAGGGTAACCAATCCGGCAACCGGTCCTGAAAAACAGATAGTCGGCAGTCCTCTGCAAAATATGAGATAGGGGAAGGAAGCTGACGGTATTATCAGCTCCTGCTTCGACCGGAAGCAGGCTACTGCAAACCTCTACATTCGAAGAAATATTGTTGTGGGTGAGCATTACGCCTTTCGGGTCACCAGTTGTACCTGACGTGTAGATGATCGTAGCCACATCGTCTGGCTGGGCTTCAAGAGCACTTCTCCGAAAATCCTCACCGGATGCTACCGAGGAAGAAGCCTTTGAGCCCAATTCCAGGAACCCTTCCCACGAAAGCACTCCAGCGGGCATCTCAGACAGTGAATCAAACACAACGATCTGGATTTCTTGCGGGCACTCCTCTACTGCCTCAAGCGCCTTTATCACCTGCTCATACGAGGATGCAAATACGAGCTTCGCGCCTGAATCTTTGAGCGCATAAGCCACCTGAGAAGGCGTTAATGTCGGATAAACAGGTACGTCAATCACCCCCGCACACAAACATGCGTAATCTGCCAAGGCCCACTCAGGCCTATTCTCCGAGAGTATTGCCGCCCGATCACCCCGAACGATGCCTTGAGATCCTAGCGCATCAGACGCCTTTTTTACGACAGTGAAGGCCTCACTATATGTGATACTAGACAACTCTGCGTCCGACACCATCCGCTCAAACGCAACCCGAGAAGCGTGTTCGTCGACTGCCTTGAAAAAGAGTTCAGTAAGTGTCGACGTAGGAAGAACTGACTCATCCGCGAAGTAGCTAAGGGTCGTCATATATATTCCTGTGATCTGGCTCTACGTGCGCTCAACCTTGATATCCATACTAATCTCTGGGTTAAGTGAATGCAGTACGCTGCAGTATTTATCCCGTGACAGATCAAGGGCACGCTGTACTTGGCTCTCATGTTCTTCATCAGGACCAGTAATCCGACAAACAAGCTGAATTGACTCGTATTTCTTTGGCGCGTCGCCCGCTCGCGCACCCGTGGCATCAATCTCAAGTGATTCAACAGGTACCCGTGATTTCTCCAGGATCACCCTCAGGTCGATCGCCATACATCCGCTAATAGAAAGGAGAAGGAGTTCCATGGGTGAGGGGCCCTGAGAGCTATCCCCATCTATGGAAATCTCAGGGCCATCACCTGTGCTCCCCGTGAAAACAAGTGCATCACCGGACCAACGGAGCCCGATGCTCCGAGTATCAGAAAAGTTCATCTGGAGGAGGGGGTTCGGGGAGAGAATCACTCGGATTGCCTAGAAGGCCTGCAAGAGTGGCTCGCGCGTGATCAACATGGCTACTTGCTTCTGGGTCGTCCGGTGCACAGGCGAGAAAGAACTCGAAGTGTTGGATGGCACCTTCGGGGTCACCACTATTAAGAAGAATAAATGCCAAGCCGTAGTGAGCCCCTGCAGCGGAAGCATCCCTGTGGAGAACATGACGATAGGTTTTTGCTGCTTCCTCCATCATTCCAATCCGAGTGTAGCAGATCGCAATCTGCTGAAGGATGACCGTGTCACCCCCAGATTGCTTTAGAGCCAGGCGAAAAGAGGTGAGCGCCTCGTGGAAGTTTTTATCCGCGAGGAGTTCAAGGCCTTCGTTGTAGTAATCGACGTGCCGCGGATTGCCGCCGCCGAAAAGCTTGTTCCAGAACGCCATCTGTGAGCAGGCTACACGGTCGGGGTATGAGGCTTAGGATACCGAGAAGGTAGGATCTTTACTGAGAGAAACGCAACTTCTTGATACTTCAACTACTTGTGGCTACGACCCTTCCTGATTCATCAGCCATGATTGATAACCCAGCAGCTTTAAGCCACTCAGACGTGGTTGTAACTGCATTGACGACAACAACTCTGGACATTGGCGCAATCACTCTCGCCGCCTCTTCGAACCAATGTCGGTCAAGTCTGCCATCGATCACCACCCCTCTAAGTGACCGAGAAAACAATGGTATTCCTGGGTGAGAAACAATTCGACTCCATGATGGGTCAGTAGGCCATCTTGCCAAATCCGCATCTGCCCCGACCACATGGATATCATCTAGCAAGGCCGCAAGCCCTGGACCCAATTCAGTGGGACCACCAATAAGCAGCACAGTCGCAGGGCCCCGTGTGATACCCAATAGAGGTAGCAGGTACTCACTTTCGTCCTGGGTTCTTATCACAGGATCTCCCGCTAGTCCCTTCAGGAGTTCAGAACGAGGAGGAGCTCTCAGGTCCCCGAATCCATCAGTAATTGGATACTGGTCCCTGCAGTTGGGACATCCCAACACACCTTCAGTAACCCTCCGGTCGTGTGTTTGGTCTGCCCTAAGGATTAAACCGAACTCTGGGCCACACCTAGAGCAGGTAAGCCTGTCTGCAACGAGTACGTGCACAATAACCTGACCGGAAAATAATCTTAGAAATAAAAGGCCCGATAGGAGTACCGGAAGGCGAGAATAGAAGACGGACTACTCACGCCGGTTCAATCTGCATAAGGGGTATACTTACCGAGTCAGGCCGAGTCGCCACGAAAGCCACCGCTTCGGCGACGTCCCCAGGTTGCATCATCTGACTCCGGTTAGGCAAAGCAGGATCATTGTCCGGATCCATTGCATCCCATAACGCAGTGTCGGTCGCAGCTGGCTCAACCAGTGTAGCACGCACACCAGTTCCACGAATCTCTTCAAGTAAAACTTCGTGAAAACCTCTGAGTCCGAACTTAGAGGCAGAGTATGCAGCATTCCCACGGTAAGCTTTCCGGCCCGATACAGAACCGATGTTGACAATCAAGCCCTTCCGGCTATCCAGCATTCCTGGAAGCAAACTTCGCACAACCAGAAATGTGCCCCGGAGATTCACACTAAGGCTTTCATCAAACGCGATTACCGACTCTGTAGCACAAGACGAGAGCCCAAAGACGCCGGCTGAGTTCACAACAATATCAGGTGCGCGCCCAATGTCATCGGTAAACCTCTCAAGTGCGCTCCATACTGATGCATCATCTGAAAGATCTGCTACTAACGAGCTACCACCTGTTTCAGAGGCCAGTTCAGTCAATGAGGCTTCGACACGACCCATACCCCATACGATCGCCCCTTCCTCGGCAAGTCGTGTAGCTATAGCGTGGCCGATACCTCGGCTTGCACCGGTGACAAGCGCAATGCGGTTTGAAAGAAGCTGGCCTGCCGGCATCAGAGTGGTTCGTGAGCGCTGGTTGTCAGTCTCAAGAACTCGTCTCGAGTGCGTTGATCCTCAAGGAAGGCTCCTCTCATAGCTGAGGTGATAGTCTTCGAGTTCTGTTTCTGCACTCCACGCATCATCATACACAGGTGATAGGCCTCAACTACGACTGCGACGCCCTGCGGTCTGGTAGTCTCCCACACTGCCTGCGCGATCTGTTCCGTCAGCCTTTCTTGAACCTGAAAACGCCTGGCATAGACCTCTACCAAACGAGCCAGCTTTGATAGCCCCAATATATGTCCGTCAGGTATGTAAGCGATGTGAGCCTTGCCAAAGAACGGAAGGAGATGGTGTTCGCATAATGAGTAAAGTTCAATGTCTTTGACGAGCACCATATTTTGATGGCTCTGCTCGTAAAGCGCGTCACCAACCACCTCTTGAGGACGCTTGTGATACCCCTCGGTTAAAAACGCCAGTGACTTAGCAACCCGTTTGGGGGTCTTACGCATCCCTTCACGCTCAGGATCATCGCCAAGTCTCAGGATCATCTCGGCAACCAAGTCCTCAAATGAAGCAGCTGACAGATCAGAAACCTTCGCAGGCTCAACAGCAATATCGCTCATGATCGGCCATCCTTTTGGGGGCCCCTATACTCGACTGAATTCCGGGGCGTCTCATTCACTATAACACTGGCTAAATTAGCTCCTGATGGGAGTGATTCACTGATCCGGTTCCAGATCGAGACTGCCAGGTTTTCAGTTGTCGGGTTTATCTCAGACAACCATGGTACATCTAGATTCAGATTCCGATGATCCATATCAGAGACCACCTTGTCTTCTAGGATATCTTTAAGTTCCCTCAGATTCATAACGAATCCTGTCTCTGGATCAATCACTCCTTCGACCGTTACAACTAATTCGTAGTTGTGACCGTGCCAGTTAGGATTTGAACAATCCCCAAAAACTTCGGCGTTGCGCTCTTCAGACCACTCAGGTCTGCAAAGTCGATGCGCTGCACTGAAGTGAGCCCTTCTAGTAATTCGGACTAAATCCATCGTATTCGCTGGTTAAGATGCATGACCGGCATACCCTAATTCTTATGGAACGAGAGGGCCGACGTCTTGCACATAGTGTGCGTAGGCGCCGGCCCTCTCATGCACAACGGAGGGGGAGTTATTGAAGCCCGGGATGAATCTATGGTGACCTCCTCAAGTAATCCGCTTTCCCCTCTTCCGGGGCCTAGCGTCCGACTTGAGAGTCAGTCCCGGCTTCGGTGCATTGGCTCAATAATGAAACCCCCCGATGCGCGCTGGAGAATATAGATTGGGCTGAAGTTCAGGACCAGCCGGTGAGAATGCAGGAGGAGAAAAAACCAGTGCTCTAGGCCGATGCTCGGAAACCCCGCAATAAATCGAGGTTTGCTATATCTGCTGTATTGCCCTCGTCACCTTTTGGCGTCTCGAGAATCTTCGGCACGTGCCCTAGGCGTTCGTCGAGCATAATACGCTGAAAAGGATCAGGTCCAAGCGTTCCTTGTCCGATATTCTCGTGTCGATCCTTACGTGACTCGAACGGGTGCTTCGAGTCGTTCATATGAATCAGGCCGAGTCGCTCAAGACCGATCACCTCATCAAATCGCACCCACACACTGTCATAGTCATTTACAAGATCATAGCCAGCTGAATACGCGTGGCAGGTATCAAAACAAATGCCAAGTCTATGTTGCTGATCTTCTGGTATCTGCTCGATAATGGACTGCAGGTTCTCAAAGGTAGCTCCCACACTTGTGCCTGACCCAGCAGTTAGCTCAAGCAGTATTTGCGTCCCGCCCTGGACTGCCTTAAGTGACTCTGCCACCCCACGTGCATTGCGTTCTAAGCCTGCGGATTCATTACCATCCGTAGCGTTGCCGGGATGAGTTACCATGAAGTCTAGACCTAATAGACAACACCTCTCAAGCTCGCCTTGAAAACAACGTTGAGACATACGCCACAGACGTTTGTCAGGGCTTGAGAGGTTGATGAGATATGAGTCATGAGCACCTGCGAATCGGATTTCATACTCCTCTCGAGCAGCCCTAAAGGTATTTGCTGTTTCCTGCTCGATCTTTGGTTCCGCCCACCGACTCGGCTGTTTCGTAAATAGTTGTATGTTGTTCACATCGATCTCTGCAGCCCGTTCAGGAGCGAATTGAACACCGCCGCTTGCGGATACATGAGCACCCAGTTCGTCACTGACTCTACTCATCATTCTCTCAGCCCTAGCAATATATTAGTCACCTCCGCAGCCCATTGTTTGGGGCGTTGATAGAAGGAGTTCTTGAGCAAAACTCGAAGCTTTGAAGTACCTACACGGCGTTTACTCTTCCGGCAACCCCGGCTCTGTCATACTCCGAACATCTAAGGCCTCGGTCACCTTGTCCTCTGAGAGCAACTCTTTAGAGAGTACGATTTCTCTGACACTCAATCCACGATCTGTTGCATCCTTCGCAACCAGAGCCGCTTGGTCATATCCGATGTAAGGATTGAGTGCTGTTGCTATCGCAGGATTTTTTTCTAGCAACTCCTTCGCCCGCTCAGGATTTGCTTCGATCCCAACTAAACAACGATCGGTAAACGTGCGCGAAATATTTGCGATCAAAGTGATCGACTCAAGGAGAGACTGAGCCAATACAGGCATCATCACATTTAACTCAAAGTTCCCTCGACTCCCGGCAATCGTGATGGTGGTGTGGTTTCCCATCACTCTTGCACACACCATCATCATCGCTTCCGACATTACGGGATTAACCTTACCAGGCATAATCGAAGAACCAGGCTGTATTGCAGGCAACCGCAACTCTTGGATGCCGGATGTCGGTCCTGAACCGAGCCAACGGATGTCATCGGCTATCTTCATAAGGCTGGTGGCAACTGTATTGAGCGCACCGGACAAGCTGACGGCCGCATCCTTCGCACCCTGCGCTTCGAAATGATCATCAGCTTCGCGGAAAGCAATCCCCGTAGCATCTGCGATCCGGGAGATCACCTTTTTCGCAAAATCAGGATGAGTATTGATCCCGGTTCCAGTTGCAGTGCCACCCAAAGCGAGCTCTTCAAGTTCTGTCGAAGCAGATCGGACCCTATCAATGCCCTTGGTAACCTGAGCTGCATATCCGCTGAACTCTTGGCCAAGCCTTACAGGTGTCGCATCCATCAAATGGGTACGGCCTGACTTTATGATTTCATCGAATAAGTTTGCCTTTTCGGTGAGCGCAGCACTTAGGTGTTCAAGCGCCGGCAGGAGTTCCTCTTCGATTGATACCTTTGCGGACACATGGATTGCCGTTGGAATCACATCGTTCGAAGATTGGCCGAAGTTCACGTGGTCATTGGGATGCACCTTTTCTCCGTGAAGCTCGGACGCTCGAGAAGCCACTACCTCATTCATGTTCATATTTGTAGAGGTACCAGAACCAGTCTGGTAGATATCAACGATGAACTGGTTATCCCACTTGCCCTCTGCAACTTCAGCTGCGGCGATCGCCACTGACTCGGCGATCTTCTCATCTAGAATTCCGAGTTCGGCATTAGTTTCGGCAGCTGACTTTTTGATGAGACCGAGGGCTTCAATGAAGCGTCGACCGAAAAGCTGACCACTGATCGGAAAGTTCTCGACAGCTCTTTGGGTTTGGGCACCGTAAAGAGCATCCTCAGGAACCTTCATCTCGCCGAGAGAGTCTTTTTCAATGCGGTATCCGTCAGGCATGGGAGAGCTGCCTCCTATTATTGATTCACTATGACGAGTACGCCTCGACTATCACGATAGAGCCTCCCCAAATCTAAAGGAGGCTGCTATCAAAGGGGAGCACCCCGAGACTTCGATCACCCTTTCTTAGGCTGGCTCGGGCGCATCTCTATGCGACTTACATGGGCTTCCGGGGGATAGGACAAGAGTTGCATGACTGCGCTTGCGCAGTCTTCAGGCTCAAGCTTCCAGGTGCGTATCAGGCTCTGTTCACGATCACGGAACTCTGTGTTAACACTACCTGGCATCACAATCGATACGCGAATATCGTCATACCGTACGTCCAACATCATGGCCTCTGTCAAGCCAAGTACCCCAAACTTACTCGCGTTGTAGGCTGTGCCTCCGGAAAACGGATTTCTACTAGCAAGTGACGCAATATTGATGATGAATCCGTCTCCAGTTGTGATGAGGTGAGGCAGTGCGGCCTTGGAGCAGTAGAATACTCCACTGAGGTTTACGTTGATTTGAATTTGCCATTCCTCGATCGTCATCTCCGAGATTGGCTTGATAATGCCCAGGCCAGCATTGTTCACCAGTATGTCAAGGTGACCGAACTGCTTTATCGTGTCGTTGATCAGCTGCTGGCATGCTGATGGGTCTCCTACATCCGCAGAAATCGCGATCGACCCATTCCCAATCTGATCAGATACCACCTGCGCCTCGTTAATTGAGCGTGAGTTGACGACAACAGATGCGCCCGCCCGAGCTAGCTGTTTGGCAATCGCACAACCAATACCTTTGGAGCTTCCGGTAACGATTGCGACCTTACCATTAAGGTCAGGCATGGGACTCCTTTCGTTTCAAGATCAGTGACAGGACTAGCAAGAGCGGTCCTACAGATATTATGAGTGTCTCAATGAGTAATCCAAACTCCAATAAAATCGCGCTAGTAACTGGAGGGGCAATCCGCATTGGTCGAGCAATTAGCATTGCACTCGCCGAGGCAGGTTATGATCTCGTTGTCACCTACTACTCGTCTATGGATCAGGCAGTGGAGGTACAAGAAATCATCTCTGGCCTTGGATGCCAATGCAAACTAGTTCAGGCAGATCTCAGAGAGCCAAGCACACCAAATATAGTGGTGGAATCAGTCGAGCAAACGTTCGGCCAACTGGATTTACTAGTTAACTCCGCCGCAAGCTTTGAAAGTAGCTCTCTATTAGAATCAGGTGTGGACGAATGGGAGTCCGTGATGGCTCTTAATTGTCGGGCACCTCACCTCATTGTTCGTGCTGCAGCAGATCTGCTAAGGGAAAGTCGTGGTTCCGTAGTTAACATCCTGGACCTCTCGGCATTCCAACCATGGACTGAGTTCCCAGCGCATGCGGTCTCAAAAGCTGGCCTGGCTCATCTAACACGCATTCAGGCACGAGTACTTGCCCCTGAAGTTCGCGTTAATGCAATCGCCCCTGGGGCCCTACTACAACCTGACAATTGGTCTGATAAGCGATGGGCAGCCGTAACCAAAGCCGCACCTCTGAAGTGTTCGGGATCACCAGACGATGTATCACAAGCAATCTTATTTTTTGCAGATGCGGACTTTGTGACCGGAGAGATCCTAACTATCGACGGAGGCCGGCACTTGGGTCCAGATGGCCCTCCAACTTCAGTGTAAGTTTGATGAATCGACAGACTATTGAATCCGCTAACGCGGTTTTCGTGTCCCCTAGCCCTCACCGTGGGCCAACCAACGCTCAGCCTCAAGTGCTGCCATACACCCCGTCCCCGCAGCGGTAACAGCCTGACGGAAGTAGTCGTCCATGACGTCCCCAGCAGCAAAGATACCAGGCACAGATGTCTCAGTTCGCCATGCTGTGGGTGTCTGGACGTAACCATTTTCCTTGAGTTCTACCACTCCATTGAGGAATCCAGTATTGGGTGTGTGACCGATCGCTACAAACATCCCTCCCACTTCAAGCTCACTCACTTCACTACTCACAGTATCCTCTAGCCTGAGAGCGGTAATCGTCTCATCACCAAGAACCTCTGTCACTAATTTGTTCCACTCAACACGGATCTTACCATGAGCCAGAGCGCGCTCAGACATGATTTTTGAAGCTCGAAACTCATCTCTCCTGTGAATGATGATGACTTGCTCTGCGAACTTGGTTAGGTAAAGCGCATCCTCCATAGCCGAGTCCCCTCCACCTATCACAGCAAGAGTATTACCTCGGAAATGAGGGAGTGCCCCATCACAGACTGCACATGCACTCACACCACCACCCGACTGTGCCAGTCGTTCTTCATTCTCTAGACCCAGCCATTTTGCATTTGCCCCAGTAGCTAAGATGACGGAATCCGCGAAAACCTCTGTATCTGTATTTGAGCGCAACCTGAAAGGATGTTGACCGGGGTCAATATCAACAATGTCCTCCCAGACGGAACGGGTGCCGAAGCTGAGGGCTTGTTCCCTCATCTCGACCATTAGGTCTGGGCCCATTACTCCCGCCCTAAAGCCCGGGTAATTTTCTACGTCTGTAGTAAACATCAGCTGGCCACCGGGAATCATCGTCCGACTTCCAGCTCCTTCGAAAACAAATGGCTTCATCTGTGCTCTGGCCGCATAGATCGCCGCTGTCCAAGCAGCAGGTCCGGAGCCGATAATGACAACAGTCTCTTGCTCTCTGATTTCCTGTTCACTCATTTCGTCTTATCTCCCTAACGTCTTCCCTGCAGAGTGCGGATCTTTACTAGTCCTAGAAGGCCTGTCACCTCTTCAACAGATTTGGAATCCTATTTCTTGAACACCTTCATGTTGGTCGAATGCCCCGGGTTCATCCGGGCACTTGGATCGATATAGCGCACCGCATGATTCACTGCGATCGCAGCTTCAGAGAAGCCACTGGCAATCAAGTCTAGCTTCCCTTCGTAACTAACGATGTCACCTGCCGCATATATCCCCTCGATATTCGTGCGCATCAATTGATCTACTATGATGCGATTCTTGGCCACCTCAACCCCCCACTTCTTGACCGGTCCAAGGTTTGGCTTGAAACCCAGGCAGGACAATAGAATATCACAACCAAGCCTCAACTCTTCATCTGTTCGATTTTCGTAGATTGTTACGTTCTCGACGTGGCTCTCACCCTGGATTTCCCGTACCTCGTGGAAGGTGTGGAGTTCGATCTCGCCTAATGCAACGGCTTCTTCCATACGCTGCACCGTGACCTCATGCGCCCGCCACCCATCGCGACGATGGACAAGCGTCAACGATGCTGCAACATCCTTTAGCATCAAAACGAAATCGAGTGCAGAGTCACCACCTCCGACCACGACGACCCTTTTACCGCGGAATACCTCAGGATCCGCCACGGCATACTCTATGCCCCGGTGCATCATCTCTTCATAGCCCGGACACCGCAGCGGCATGGGCTCAAACGCACCCTTCCCCCCTGCGATCACGATAGTCTTTGTCAGATAAGTGCCGCCAGCACCATGCAAAGCGAAGTGTCCTTCAACCTTCTCTACGTCATCAACTTGCTCGTCAAGCACGATATCTGGCTCAAACTGCATGGCTTGATCAATTAGGCTTGCTGCTAAATCCTTCGCGAGAACTTTCGGGAATCCACCTACGTCAAAGATATATTTCTCCGGGTATAGCGCCGTAAGCTGTCCTCCGAGTTCAGGAAGAGAGTCAACAATCCTGCACGATATACTTCTCATGCCGGCATAGAAGGCGGCAAAGAGGCCAGTTGGTCCGCCACCTATGACGGTGATATCGTGTATTTGGTCAGCCATAGCGGGAAAAGTCTAACCGCACCCTCAGGGGGGTCAACTGGAGTCGTCCGTCTCTAAAGTGGGCCTTAGCCCCCCATCAATCTACGTCCCAAATCCTATTCTAGTGAGGACTCGTTGAGCCTTCTGTAGGATTTGGTGCAAATTCTTGTACTTGATCTTACTACAAGCTTCGTGGGCAGGTACCCAGACACATTCAGTGATCCCTTCTTCTAACTGAGGCATGGGGTCCCCCTCTTCAGAGTACATCAAGTAGAATGTACCTGACTTATGGACCACACTGCCCTTGGCACGAAAACTCCAGCCTGTAACCCCAAGCTGTTCGCTTAACTCCAAATCGGAGAGTCCGGTTTCCTCATTGACTTCACGCAGAGCCGCCTGCTTGGAACTCTCTCCATCTTCAAGATGGCCCTTTGGGAGGCCCCACTGTCCATAACGATCGCGGATCACGAGGCAGTGAATTATGCCTTCGATCATTCGGATCACGACACCTCCCGCAGTCTTTTGGACGCGAGATTGCACCACGGACTTCGAGTGCCCAGTCAAAAGCAATGACCGGGAAGCAGAACCCTATAAGGTGCTTCGCTACTTCGCCCCCAACCAACTCTCGCAGCTTTACCAGATTTAACTTGTGGGCTCCGAAACACCTTCGAAGGCGAATTCGATTTCATCCATCTGATCATTTTCACCCGGCAAGGCATACACAACCTTGATGCTTTTCACAGCTGACTTCGGATCTGTCAGGGCTACCTCGAACTCAAGCGCCTGATCATCCGAGGTAATACCAGCTCGTATCCGGTCCCCGCTGTCAGCTTCTGGACCACGTGCAGGATTTCGAAAGAGTCCTTTGGTTGATTGTCGACCGTTCTTGAGCTGACGTGTGACCTTGATCCGCTTCAGCCAATCCGGTTGATAGCTGATAAGGTATCTAAAGCCTAACTGGTCAGTTCCTCGGCCTTCTCGATTGTGACGTGCCAATGTACATCCTCCAAGACCCAACTGGATCACAAGAACACATCAGAATAAACGTTCCTAGATACATGACAACAAGTTGGGTTTCACAGATGCAGCAAGCAATCATTCAAGTGACCCAGGCGCATCCTCAGATACCAGTGGCCTCGGAGATGGGTTGCCAGAGCCCCTAAGATTAGGCTTGACCGATTTAGAGGAGGTGATTATTCTCGCGTTGGTACTATAAGCATACCCACCGAAATTGCTTTTTTCTTGGCCCACTCTCATGGAAATGGGAGAACTTCGTTTGGTTAGGGCCAGTTTGAACTTCTTATAACACTCCGTTTGCTATTCAGTATCCCCAACATCAAGCAAACGGTTAATTCACAGCCCAAATTAGCTAGCAAACCCTACGGAATCCCAGCGTGGACATCGCAGACCTCAAGATCAAGAGCGTCGGTGAACTGCATGACCTGGCTGAAGAGCTGGAGATCAGCAACTTCAGAGGTATTCGCAGACAAGACCTGACCTTTAGAATTGAACAAAAACTATTCGATTCAGGTGTAGTGCTCCGGGGCGATGGAGTCCTCGAAATACTCCCAGAAGGCTACGGTTTCTTGCGCTCACAGGAGTTCAACTACTTATACGGTCCTGACGATATTTATGTTAGCCCGTCCCAGATCAAACGCTTCGATTTGCGCACAGGTGACAGCATATCTGGCCAAGTTCGCCCCCCTAAACGGGGAGAACGCTACCTTGCATTACTGAAAATCGAAGCCCTGAGCGGCCTATCACCCGAAGAAGGCGGAAAGCGAGTTCAGTTTGATAAACTCCGCCCAACGTACCCAGAGAAACGCTTAGATCTAGAAGTCCCTGGTGAGGGAGGCAGCCTTTCCACAAGGGTCCTAGACTTGATTGCTCCGATCGGGAAAGGGCAGCGAGGGCTGATCGTATCCCCTCCTAAGGCAGGTAAAACAATCATCCTTCAGGAAATAGCTAACTCCATATCAATTAATGACCCAGAAATCCACCTGATCGTGCTACTCATCGATGAGCGACCTGAAGAAGTCACAGAGATGGCAGAACACGTGGATGCCGAAGTGATTTCATCAACCTTCGACGAATCTGCGGAAAGGCATGTACAGGTCGCGGAAATGGTGATGGAGAAGGCTAAGCGTCTTGTCGAACACGGGAAGGATGTCGTGATTCTTTTGGACTCGATCACACGCCTCGCTAGAGCCTACAATTCGACGATGCCGCACTCTGGGAGAATCATGTCTGGCGGTGTAGATGCCAAGGCTCTCCACAAACCAAAACGTTTTTTTGGAGCTGCACGAAACATCGAAAATGGTGGATCTCTGACAATCATTGCAACTGCGTTGATTGAGACCGGTAGCCGGATGGACGAAGTGATCTTTGAAGAGTTTAAGGGAACTGGAAATATGGAACTCCTTCTAGATCGTACTATCTCCGACAAGCGAATCTTTCCTGCTATCGACCTAAACCGCTCAGGTACAAGGAAAGAAGAACTCCTTCTTAATGAGACTGAACTCAACCGTGTATATTTGCTCCGAAATTTCTTAGCAGACATGCCGCCAGAAGAGGCGATCGAATTCTTGCTCGCTCGAATGGCGCGTACTGAGACGAATCAGGAGTTCCTGGACTCGATGACTCAAGGGGACTAACGAACTTGGATTGTTAGAGATAGCTGGCTCAGCATAGACAATCCGGCCTCGACCTAATCACCTTTCCCCATGCATCGTCACCTTGATTTATGGGTTTGAGTTGGTTGCTATATGATCACTTCTTGAGAGAATGAGATGATATTGACCCTCACACCATCTGCTCACCATTCTTTCGGACTATGTTTGAAGAACTGACCGCTGAAGCTGACCGCCTGCTTGCGGAGGCCCTGGATGCATCCGATGAACGCGATCCGCGTGACTATTATCGAAGCCGGTTGAAAGAGCTAAGGGTGAGCAACCCAGAAGGATATGATGCTGCGATTGAGTACTACCAAAATAAGCTCATCCCCCCGATTGCATCAGGAGAGGTGGAACCCCTCATCGCTTGGATGGAATACGGTAAATTTCTAGCTGAATCGTTCACACCCGGGCAAACTGTAAGCATAAATCAATCCGGGGAATCACATCCCTATGATCCAACAACAACTAGTGGAAAGTTGGTGCTTCACATACCGGAATCTGGAAAAGGCGGAAGAGCAATCCTTGTGGGATTACCTAGCGAACTGAGCCCGGCCCAACGAGCGACCTATGATGTATTGGTATCTGGAAAACATCGGATGTCAGGTTGAGCCCCAACATGGATCACGCATCTTCTACAAGGTAAGCGACTCCCCAAGCACCTATACCTAGATGTGTCGCTATAACTGGTGTCGCTGGAGCTGCGAGAACTTCGACTCCACTTCCATACCTTCCTCTGAGCTTATCTTTGATTGGTTGGATAATTTCAGGCATCCCAACATGAAAGATGCCAAAGCGTAGATGTTTCGTACCGTCAGGAATACGCTCCTCTACAAGTTTCATTAATTGACTTCGGGCCCTCGTCACACCGATCGCCTTCCCTGCAGGAGTAACATGTCCGTGTTTGTCTATTTCTAGCACGGGCTTAATTCCTAAGAGCCTTGCAAGAAGCGCCTGGCCCGATCCAACGCGTCCAGATGCAATGAGTCTCTTTAGAGTCTGCACAGTAAAAAGAATCCCAGACTGGGCACGAACCCTGGTGATCTCTTTAACTATCTCCTCTGGTTGCCACCCAAGTTCGGCCAATTCACAGGCCTTAACGACTAGCAAGCCCTGAAGGACCGACGCACTGAGCGAATCGGCCATATAGACATTAGCACCCTGGAATCCCGATGCCGCAGCTTCGCCTGCCGCGAAAGTCCCCGATAACGTGGACGCTGCGAGTACTGCTAATACAGCCTCCCCTTCTTCTGCCGCACGGGAGTAGGTCTTTGTGATGTCAGCGCGGCTAGGCTGACTAGTCGTCGGTAATCTAGAATCATCTTCAAGTTTCTTGTGGAATTCCTCAGTGGCAATGTCAATTCCTGCTCGATAAGACTGATCGCCGTCGATCAATAAGAGAGGTATCACATGTATCCCATGCGCACGAAGGATCTCTTCAGACAGATCAGCTGCAGAATCCGTTACAACTGAGACGGCCCGACGGGCAAGCTGAATGTGGCCTTCCGCAGCACGTTGGATAGTGCGGTGCTGTGCACGCATATCTTCGGCCTTGTGTGTAACTAAATCGCCCAAGCCTCTGAGATAGTCGAAGATTTGCTCGGGCTCATCCGTGTGGATATGAATTTTCAGCACATCATTGGAGCGGATCACAATCATAGAGTCGCCCGTGTCTCGGAGCCTACTCTGCACACTGGCTTGTGTCGGGAGTGAGTCACCGTGCACTAGCGCCTCGGTGCAAAAACGGAATCGTTCTTGGCTCACCGGATATTCCATAAGAGACGCAGGAGAAGCTAGGACTCTTTGATGCACTGGAGATTCAACAGAGGTCGGTAATGACCCATCCACCAAGTAAAGAGCTCCTTCCAGTAAGCTGACGAAGCCTTTGGCTCCTGCATCAACCACCCCAGCTGTCTTAAGGACATGCAGAAGGTCGGGTGTTCTCTCAAGCGAATCTCGAGCCTCTTTAACGAGATGCTCGAGCAAGGCCACAAAATCTTTTACTGAACTTTGAGTAGCAGCTACAGCAGTATCATGAGTCACAGTGAGAATCGTACCTTCAACAGGCTTATCTAGTGCATCTCTCAGGCTCTTAGCACCCTGATGGAAAGCACAGGAGAACTCACTTGTGTTGACACGCTCATAGCCAGATAACCCTTCTGCGAAACCAAGTAGGAAATGAGACAACATCATCCCACAGTTACCTCTTGCTCCCATAACAGCTGCGTCGGCTGCCCCTCGTGCCACCTCAGAAACTGACCTGGATCGACTGGGTGCCAGGGTGTCAGCAATCGCTCGAACTGTCAAAGTGAGATTTGTTCCGGTATCCCCGTCAGGAACCGGAAATACATTGATCCGGTTCAACTCATCTCGCTGTTGCTGAGCGTAATCGCATGCTGCAAGAAGCGCGCGGCGCAATCGCGATCCATCAAGATAGTGAATCTGCATCGTCGATCCCGTCATATGACCAGCGTACCCTAATGTAGTAGTCGGGATATGTATCTAGATATGCCGACCTACAAATCGATTCCTCCTCATCACTACTCAAAGTGTGAATACAATCCCAAAGTTTTACACTCGTGAAATCAGACAAGCATATTTATCTGGGCTTGCATCCTCTCATACTCAAGCTACGGTATCACCAAGAATTTAAGGGTGAATAGACACATGACATTTGTTGCGACCAACCCGACTACTGGTGACACGATCGCCTCCTATCCGGTGATGCCTAAAGAAAGTGTCAACGAGAGCATACTAGCAGCAGAAGAAGCTCATCTCATTTGGAGAAACCTTGAGATCTCCAAGCGCACGGAGATGCTAGGGGTCCTGGGATCTATTCTCCGGAAACGCAAGGAAGACTTCGGTCGACTCATGACTCTGGAGATGGGCAAGCCGATACAGCAATCGGTATCAGAGTCAGAAAAATGTGCATGGGTGTGCGACTATTACGCCAAGCATGCTGAACAATTCTTGGCCCCAGTACCAGCACCGACAGATGCCACAATCAGTTATTGGACCCATCGTCCACTAGGCATCGTGCTAGGTATCATGCCCTGGAATTTCCCTTTCTGGCAGGTAATCCGCTTCGCAGTTCCTGCACTAACTGCTGGTAACGCAATACTACTAAAACACTCACCGAGTGTACCCGGATGTGCGGAAGTGCTAGCACAAATTTTTGCAGAAGCCGGCTATCCAGATGGTCTATTTACCAACCTTGTAATCAATCTTGAAACAACCGGAGAAGTGATCGATCACCCGCTTGTTCGGGCAATCAGCCTAACCGGGAGTGTTCAGGCGGGACGATCCGTTGCTTCAAGGGCGGGTAATGGAATCAAGAAATGTGTACTCGAGTTAGGAGGTAGTGACCCATCTATAATCCTTGCTGATGCCAATATCGATGACGCTGTTGCCAGTTGCAGATTGGGACGCACGATAAACTCAGGTCAAAGCTGTGTCGCAGCAAAACGCTTTGTGGTTGTGGAGCCTATCCGCGAGGAGTTCGAGACAAAATTGGCCCGTGCGATGGAAACTACTGTGATGGGTGACCCTCTAAATCCCGCGAGCGACATTGGACCACTCGCCCGGGAAGACTTGCGGGACACACTCCACAGTCAGGTTCAACGATCAGTCAAAGATGGAGCACTTCTTATGACAGGTGGAGAACCTCCCGATGAGCCAGGGTGGTGGTACCCTCCTACTGTTTTGACAAACGTGGGACCTGGCATGGCAGCATACGAAGAAGAACTCTTTGGGCCTGTGGCATCTATCCTACCGGTGCACAGCGAGGAAGAAGCCATTAAGGTCGCGAATGACACAGCTTACGGGCTCGGAGCTTCCGTATACACTGAAGATTCCGCACGAGGAGAGAGAATCGCTGCCGAACTACTAGACGCTGGCAACTGTTTTGTGAACGGCATCGTAAAATCTGACCCGAGATTACCGTTCGGTGGCACAAAGGATAGTGGTTATGGACGTGAGCTTTCCCCGCTAGGAATTCTTGAATTCACATACCCCAAAACAATCTGGGTTAAATAAGAAGCTTCCTCAGAGTCCAGAAGAAACAGTCAACGTCCTACTCAAGAAGGCATTATTCAAAATGTCCAGGGACTGCCTCGTGCATCTCAGACTGAACCTCTTCTGCCTTGCGCATAGTCGAGAGATCTAGCTCAAAGTCTTCTGCACTGGGACAACGAAGCTTAGTAAGGAACTCCTCGATTTCTCGTCCGGACAACCCAATTTCTTTGAGTTTTTCGGAAGAAAAACTTACGCCTGACCTTGTGGCAACGCTGGATCCATCTGCATCTAGGAGCTCTGCTAGCACACTGAGTTCTGCCCGACTCATGCTTTGACCGAGCAAGTCATAATCAATCCACGCTTCAAATGACAATGGAGCAACGCGCTTGACCATGCCCGCGATAATATTTGCAAAGACACGGATCTCCCACTGCGCATGTGGATCTGCTCTGAGCGATAGGAAATGCAGCAAGTTGTGCAGATCAATCTTCCAATACCACTGCGTGTAGGTAGAAAGAGGTAAATCTATCCGGGCGATCTCCCTTGCGATGTCTTCACCAATCATCCAGGCATAACCTTCACCCGCATCAGATCGGATTCTCTCCCAACGTTCCACAGCAGAGTTATATACCTCTGTTGAAGCAAGCTGCTCGCGTCCCTGTTTGTTCGACTGGCTTTGCAGAGCAAAGTGCTCTTCATCCGGCATATAAAACAGCAACGGCATAAGGCTATAGCGTCCGCTGTATTCATTAATGGATGCGCTTCTATGACGCACCCATTGCCGTGCTATGAACATGGGCATTGCACAATGGAATTTAAACTCAACCATCTCACTTGGTGTGGTGTGGCGATGACGCCTGAGATAGCGGATCAATCCACGTGTAAGTGATACTTTACGCGTGCCAGCTCCATAACTTACTCGGGCTGCTCGCTCCACATCTTCGTCTGTGCCCATGTAGTCCACCAAGGCCACAAAGCCATGGTCAAGTGCCGGAAAGTAGCCCCCGAGAATTTCTTCGGCCGCCTCCACTGTAGGTCTTTTTGTTTCCAGACTCATCGAAGGATTGTCTCTCGATAAAGCAAAATAGGGAGCCCGAATATAGCCGACATCCTAAGCCTCGATAGAGACGGTTTTCTTTACTTGGAGTGGAAACGCCAGGCCTAACAAAAGACCACTGAATATTAGAACACACTCAATAGGATTAGGGATTCGATAGTCCCCATTCACCGATGTCTGACTCAGGCTCAACCCCGAGCGCATCCGCAATCCGAGTTATGTAGTTGAAGTACCCTATGATCTGCGTTGCGTCATGGATCGCGGTGTCCTCAAGGCCATGAATACGTAAAGATTCCAGGTCGTCTGGGCCTATTTCTTGCTGATCCAGTGTGAGTTTTTCCGCGAACAGACATAGTGCTCGATCCTGTTCAGGCAGATCCGCAGAACGCCAGTCGGAGGCGATGGCCTCTACAAACGCATCTGCTTCATCTGCTGAATCAAACCTTTCCGCAACCTCTTCCCGGAGGTCATGAGCGTGCGATTGCACTCAGTAGAAACAGTCATTCGCCTTCGATGAGACTACGGCTAGCATCTCCCTCTGAACCCGCGACAGGGGGGACGGGGCAAACATCAATGCGCGATAAAGGCCCATAGAAGCTTGCATCACAGTCGCATTAAGGCTCATCACATGGACGATATTCCATATGCGACCTGCTCTAGCAATCGCAGCATCGAATTGATTCTTGAGTAAGCCGTCAGCTTCTGATAAAGGGATCTGTTCTATATATGGCATGCTCGTTCAGGTTGAGTGATACCAGATCGCTGAAATGTACTGCTTCAGTTCGAGATCAGCCTCAGGCACCCTCGACTGTCCCCTAAATGGTGGACTAAATCTCTCGTCGAGAAGGGCTACAGAACTCAGGCATAGAAAATAAATCTAGAAATACAAAACACCGGGCACCTTGAAAGGGATTAAGCATTTAAACAGCTTGGCCGGATGTTTGATGTCCTTACCGAGTTCGCACTCCGTTGACCCTTCATTTGGTTGACCGCGCCGAAGCCTATTCGAATCACACGGCCATCGTAGTAGAAGAGGGCACCTATACATACTCAGACCTATTAAGAGTTTCCGGTATAGTTGCTACGCGGCTGCTCTCTGGACGGAACAACTTGAATGCTGGCCGCATCTGCATCCTCGTGCCACCTGGATGGGACTACGTTGTCACCCTGTGGGGTATCTGGCGTGCAGGCGGTGTGGCGGTACCGATGGCGATATCACATCCTCCTGCTGAGTTAGCATATGTCATCGAAGATGCTAAACCTGAAGCAATCGTTGCTCATCCCACCCTCCTTGACCGGATCGGTGATCTAGCTGAAGAACGTGGACTCCCAGTACTCGAGAGTTCAACTCTATCCCAAGAAATCCCCCTTTGTGAGATCCCGACAGTTCAGGAGGAGCGTCCATCGATGATCCTCTATACTTCTGGAACCACAGGACGACCCAAAGGAGTCGTCCTAACTCATAAGAATATTCGCAGTCAGGTCGAATCCCTTACTGTCGCCTGGGGGTGGGATCGTGAAGATCACATCCTACTTCATCTTCCCCTGCACCATGTTCACGGCATCGTAAATATTTTGTTGTCAGCACTATGGAATGGAGGCACATGCGAGATCCTATCTCAGTTCAATGCAGTCGAAGTCTGGGAACGATTGAGTCGCCGGGATATCACACTCTATATGGCTGTGCCAACAGTCTACCATCGTCTAATAGAGGCCTGGAAGCGCGCAGACCATACTACACGCACTGCTTGGGCTTCAGGCGCTAGGGCCTGCAGGCTCACAGTTTCCGGCTCGGCTGCATTACCTGTGACAACACTGGAACTGTGGGAAAAGATGACTGGCCAACGCCTACTCGAACGTTACGGTATGACAGAGATTGGAATGGCACTCTCAAACCCCCTTGATGGAGAAAGGCGACCTGGATATGTGGGTAACGCACTACCTGGGATGGAGGTTCGTCTGGTGGACGAAGCTAACCATCTCGTCGCAGAGGGTGAGTCGGGCTTGATACAAGTCCGTGGACCTACAGTATTTAATGAGTACTGGGGTCACCCTAAGGAAACAGAGGCAGCCTTCACAACCGATGGATGGTTTATAACTGGTGACCAAGCAGTTGTAGAGACGGGTGCATACCGCATACTTGGCCGTTCCAGTGTAGACATCTTGAAAACGGGTGGTGAGAAAATCTCAGCTCTAGAAATCGAGGGAGTTATACTCACCCATCCAGAAGTCCGTGAGTGTGCAGTAGTAGGTCTCCCAGACCTGGATTGGGGGGATCGAGTCTGCGCAGCAATTGTGTCCGAGGGCAAAGATCATCTTTTGGCAGATAAGCTTCGAGCATTTGCCAAAAAGCGGCTCGCCCCCTACAAAGTCCCCAAAGAAATTTTAATCGTCTCCGAGTTACCCCGTAATACGATGGGTAAGGTGACCAAACCAGAAGTACTCAAGTTCTTCAAACCGGATACAGACTAGTGCTCCACCATAAATCCTCTACCTTCGCCTCATGATTGATGCAGTAATTGCTAACCTGCGCGAATACTGGATGGTCCACTCACTTCTCGTGCTATACACGGTGATGCTAGCACACCACGCATGGACCGGGAAAAGAAAAACGAAAGGGCTCGCAGACTATTACGTTGGTGGACGGAATATGGGTGGCTGGATCATCGGCCTCTCATTCTTTGCCACGTATGCAAGTACAAATTCATTCGTGGGCTTTAGTGGCCAGACATATGACTGGGGCCTACCCTGGATGCTATTCATCCCAACTTCCGTTGCTCTAAGCCTCTTCGCCTGGCTCGTAATCGCCCCTCGACTCAGAAGCTTCACCAGCGCGATGGACTCGCTCACGATACCAGATTTCATAGGCTTCCGCTTTGACAGCACAATCGCCAGAGTCTTCGCTGCCTTGATCGTTATGGCAGCTTCGTTCTTCTATATGACAGCAGTCTTTAAGGGTATCGGCAATCTACTAGAAGTTTTTCTTGAGATTCCTTATAAGGTCTCAATCGTAATTGTTTTCTTTATTGTTATGCTCTACACGATGATCGGAGGCTTCATCAGTGTGGTGAAGACAGATTCAGTGCAGGGCGTAGTGATGATCATCGCAGCCATCCTCCTCTTCACTGGGACAGTAAGCGCAGCAGGTGGTCTAAGCGCAATCTCCGAGGTACGCTCCCAGCCTGGCGGAGAAGCACTTTTTAATTGGGGTGGTGGTGTCGCAGTTCCTGTACTGCTCGGTACAATGTTCGCGGGACTCATCAAGTTTGCGGTCGAACCGCGGCAACTAGCTCGATTCTTTGCGCTAAAGGGGGACAAAGCGATCCGGACGGGCATGCTTGTCTCGACAATCACATTCGGTTTCGTATTCTCGCTCTTGATTCCAATCGGACTCTATGCAAGACGAATCTTCCCTGATGGCCTTGGGGACACTGACCTTGTAATTCCGAATCTCCTGAATGAAGTATTTGGACAGGGTACCGCAGCATTCTTATTAGTCGCTATGGTCGCGGCGGCAATGTCGTCACTGGACTCGGTACTGCTCGTATTGGCATCGACTACGGAGCGGGACATTGTCAGCGTGGTCAAGCCTCGCCGAAGTGAAAGGGACCAAATGTTTTGGACGAAAGGTTGGGTAGCGCTATTCGCCTTTATCACGATGCTGATCTCTCTAAATCCGCCTGGTGGCATAGTCGCGCTTACAGCGTTCAGTGGCAGCCTCTACGGTGCTTGTTTTTTTCCAGCCATTGTCTTTGG
>CAJWPN010000026.1:0-29593 GCA_913045345.1 uncultured Gemmatimonadales bacterium | reverse complement strand
CTATGGAGCTTTATCGGGTCCTGGGTCTTCCCGCGACGTTCCTTATCGATCGAGAAGGGGTGCTCCAATGGATGCGTTACGGCCCAGTTGGAGAAACTGACCAGGAGTTTTTATCTGAGCTTGGGGATGCTCTAGGTTGAGAGCAGTTGATCCAGACAAGGTCGAAACCCCAATCGGTTATGTAGATCTCCAAAGGGTCCGATCGAACGCCAAGGATATAGCCTCCTATTGTGAGAAGCACGGCCTTAATTGGCGCCCTCACATAAAGACTCATAAATCCAGGGAAATTGCTCGCCTGCAAATTGACGCGGGAGCGACTGGGATTACTGTGGCTACCCTGCGTGAGGCGGAAGTAATGTCGACACTGACCGAAGACTTGCTACTCGCGTACCCTCCTGTTGGGGACCTAAAACTCAAGCGACTTATTCAACTTCCTCACGAGCTCGATCTGAAAGTTGCACTTGACTCAGCTCAGGTTCTTAAGCCACTGGCCGCTGCCTGCGCTGCTGCTGAACGCCAAGTTGGAATCCTCATAGAACGTGACGTTGGGCTGGGCCGTGTGGGAGTCCAAAGCGTTGAAGAGGTCATTCGGCTTGCGGATCTGGCCCAGGAGTTAGATGGCGTAGATTTCCGGGGGCTTATGTTCTACCCAGGGCAGATCAGGATGGTTGAGGTTGAGCAAGACGCTCATGTGCGAGAGGTGGCTGCTTTGGTTGAAGAGATGACCGTGGCTCTGGCCAAAGCTGGTTTCGTACCCGATATCGTCAGCGGAGGCTCAACGCCAACACTCTGGCGGAGTCACAATTACAGCGGGATTACTGAAATCCGGTCTGGTTCGTCTGTCTTTTTTGACTTGGAGGCTCTCAGAGTGGGTGTCGCCTCTCACGATGACTTGGCTTATACAGTTTTAGCTACTGTAGTTAGCACTGCTGTTCACGGTGGTGCTGTTGTGGATGCAGGTTCGAAAGCGCTTTCGAAGGAAGTCAGGTCAGCTGAAGGTGACTATGGCGTGCTGTTTGACCGGGCTGAAGTCACTGTAAAGACTCTGAATGAAGAGCATGGAGTCCTCGATCTGTCACGAACTGATTGGGAGCCAAAAATTGGCGATCAGGTGCGTATTATACCGAACCATGTGTGCGTGTCAGTGAATTTGCAGGACTCACTCTTGGCGCAGGATGGAGACACGCATGTGATGTTGAATCTTGAAGCAAAGGGACGCAGTCTCTGGGCTGACGAGAATCTCCTTAGCGCACATCAGAATTAGAGAATGTTCTACAAGATCACTTATAGGAGTCAGACATAAATGAGCAACTTGGTACAAATCCATACGGATCATGCTCCTGCGGCGATCGGCCCATATTCACAAGCGATTGTGGTAGATGATTGGGTTTTTTGCTCAGGACAGATACCGCTTGATCCAGAGACTGCAGAACTCGTAGGGGATACGATAGACGAACAGACAGATCAAGCCTTGAGCAATCTATCTGAGGTGCTTCAGGCAGCCGGATCCTCGCTCCAGCATGTGGTCAAAACCACGGTATTTTTGGCTGACATGAATGATTTCGCAGCGATGAACAAAGTCTACGAACAACACTTTGGAGAGCACCGGCCTGCGCGTGCGGCAGTGCAGGCAGCTGCTTTACCTAAGTTCTGCGATGTTGAAATCGAGTGTATTGCTCGGTTAATAACCTAGAGATTATCCAAGGATCTATTCTTTCGCTTCATACAGGAGTAACCCATATAATGCTCAAAATCGTTGCTCACTAACTAACAAATGGGTATCATTCCGCGAGTAAGCTGTTCCTATGAAAAGCATTGTAGATCCTGCTTCTTCGTTAGCTAGCTACATTAACAAGGAAACAGCTTTCCTAGTACTTAGTATCTTTTACAAAGTCCAATCTCCATTCGGGAGGGCAAGTATGACGTTTACCACGTCAAAACGTCTCTCATCCGCCGTGTTAACGGGGGCAGTTTCGCTAGCCCTTGCTTTCGCGGTTGGATGGACACCGAATCATGTTGCTGCCCAAACAGCGGGCACGCTCGTTGGTACGGTGACGGACGCTGCGTCACAGCGTCCATTGGAGGCGGTCCAAGTCTACATTCCGGGTACCGGTATCGGTGCCTTAACGAATGCGGCTGGCCGTTTCTTACTTCTAAACGTTCCAGTTGGCGAACAGACCGTGAGTGCCGAATTGGTCGGCTATCGGGCTGGTGAACAAACTGTCACGGTAGGGGCCGGTCAGTCGGTTCAACTCGACTTCGGGCTCTCGCAAACTGCGATCACTCTAGATGAGATCGTGGTCACCGGTGCGGGAATCGCGACTGAGAAACGTAAGCTCGGTAACACGATTGCGACGCTTGATGCTGCGACACTCGAGAATGCTCCGATTGCGGACTTCTCGCAGTTGATCGCGGGACGCGAGCCTGGTGTAGTTGCTCTACCTTCATCCGGCTTCACTGGTGAAGGGGCACGCATCCGGATTCGTGGATCGTCGTCACTGTCGCAGTTGAACGAGCCAATCGTCTATGTAGACGGGATCCGGGTGGATCGCTCTGCTGTTCAGAACTTTAATGGACAGGGTAACCCTTCTCGGCTAGATGACATCCCACCCGAATCGATTGAGCGGGTAGAAATCTTGAAGGGTGCAGCGGCGGCCACGCTTTATGGCACCGAGGCATCTAACGGCGTGATCCAGATCTTTACTAAGCGTGGACGTGCAGGAGCACCGCGGTTCACTGCTCAGGCGGATTTCACTGGTATCCAGGTTCCGACGAACCGGATCAACAACATTGCTGGATTCGCACGTAATGCTGATGAGCAGGCGATGATCTCTTCTCGTTGGGGTAAAAGCGTTGGGCTCTATGAAGTAATCGAAGAGCCTTTGGTCCCAACGATGCTTGAGACTGGTTTCGCCCAGACCTATTCAGCGTCAGCGTCAGGTGGTTCTGAAGCGTTCCAGTACTATATATCGGGGCGTTTTGCCGACGAGGATGGCGGTTATGACGCGGCTCAGAATTTTGAGCCAGTGCCAGGTATTGAGCCTGAGGTCGACACGAACCGTCGGGTATCGCTCAATTCGAACTTTACACTCATCCCGAGTGATAAAGTCCGTATTGGTGTCTCGACCCTGTTCTCGGACATGGAGCATCACACGCCTGATAACTCGAACAACATTTATGGTGTGTTCAGTTCAGCTCTGATGTCGCAGTTACATAAGGCCTCGGCTAACAACCTCTACGGTAACCCGGCCTTCGCGACTACGCGTGAGAACATGTACCAGTTGAACGTTGCTAATTCGAGTCACTTTGCTGGTTCGATGAATGTAGGATATACACCGATGGACGGATTCCGCTTAGACGGTGTGTTCGGTGTGGACTTCACTTCTGATGATACGTTCAACTTCCGTCCTTATAAGTGGAATGTGGACGGATTCAGTGGCTCGACGCCGGACGGATCTCGCAACGTCCAGGAACACCGTAGTCGTGAGATTACGGCAGATATGAAGGGTTCCTATATCCGTAACATGGATATAGGCGACATGACGTTTGAGAACACCCTGCTATTTGGTGGGCAGGGCTTCTTGCGCCAGAATCAGTACGCTGGTGGTAGCGGACGTGATTTCCCAGGTCCGGGACTTGAGACACTGTCGGCGCTCGCGAACGAAGGCTCGTTCGAGTCTTGGGTGCGGGTGACACAGATTGGTGGGTACATCCAGGACCAAATCGGTTGGAATGATTGGGTCTTTGCTACAGTGGGTGGTCGCTGGGATGCGAACTCAGCTTTTGGTTCAGAGTTCAGCACAGCGTTCTATCCGAAGGCGTCACTCTCAGTGATTCCTAGCCAAGGACTGGAATGGAACAGTGATCTTATCTCCACGTTCCGTCTTCGTGGTGCGCTCGGACAGTCTGGCTTACAGCCTGGCGCGTTCGACAAGTTTACCACGTTCTCACCTCAGCCTTCTGAGGAGGGACCAGGTGTCCAGCCGTCGAACCTTGGTAACGCAGGTCTGAAGCCTGAGGTCTCGACCGAATGGGAGTTCGGTACTGAGATCGGGATGTTCGATGACACATGGTCACTGGACGCTACTTATTGGACACGGAGTGTGGCAGATGCTCTGGTTGCTCGCCGCTATCCTGTCACAGGTGGATTCACACAGACACAGCTCTCAAACATCGGGTCATTGGACGCCTGGGGTATGGAGTTGAATCTGCGTGGTTCACTCATTCAGAGTGAGTCTGTGAGCTTAAATGTGTTTGCCAACGGGGCATTCCTGAACGAGAAGGTGTCTGACATGGGTGGCGCGCCGCCGCTCAAGACTGGTAACACCTACCCTCGCTATAGGAACTACATCCTGCAGGGCTATGCTCCAGCATCGTTCTTCGGTGCTAAGGTTGCTGATGTAACGATTCCACTGAACATAGACGGCACGTGCACAGAGCCGTCTCAGGCCGCGGCGCTAGAGTACTTCAGCGGCCCTGTTGATCCGAGCAGCTTCAAGCCGCTCGCGATCGGTAACTCTGATTTTGATAAGGCGAATGGGCAGTTCTCGTCGCATAACTGCGGGTCAGGACTGCTTGAAACATATCTTGGTAAGCCAGCACCTGATTGGGCTGGTTCGTTTGGCTTCAACGTAGCGTTCGCAGGGAATTTCGAGTTCGCAGCATTAGCGGAGTACAAACTTGGTTACCACGCCCAAGACCTGTCTGGCCAGTTCAGACGCTCGAATTCCTTCATCGGTCGTAACACGCCGCAGTCGGCTCGCCTATGGGCTACAATGCTCAATCCGGCGACGTCGGCACAGGACCGCTTGGATGCCGCCATTGAGTGGGCAACACAAGTAGAGTCACTGGCTCCGATGAGTGGGATGAACGCAATCTATGAGGCTAGCTTTATCCGGCTACGTGAGCTCTCGCTTACGTATCGGGTACCGGCTGATATCGTCAGTGGTTGGGGTCTATCGACTGCGACGATCAACCTTGGGGCCAGGAACTCATACCTGTACATGCCTGGTAACTATCCGGGTATGGACCCTGAGGGCAACGTGACTGGCCGCTGTAACGGTGGCTTGAACTGTAACTTCCTTGACGCGACCGAGGGCTGGGGACTGCCGATTCCACGGCGGTTTACCTTGTCCACTCGGGTCACGTTCTAACGGGAGGCTAGAAAAATGAAAAACAGAATAAAAGCTTCCGTCTTAACAGTGGTAACCGCGCTCGCACTATCGGGTTGCGGTGACCTGCTAGACGTGAATAACCCAAATAACCTGGTTGAAGAATCCATTTCCCAGGCAGCGGCGGCTTCGGCTGTCGTTAACGGCTCGCTGTCGCTTGTTTCGTCAGCTATTTCACAAATCTGGCAGCCGTACTTGGTTACATCAGATGAGGTCTATTGGATTGGATCGAGAGATGCATGGCTGGCGTTGGATCAGGGATTCATCGGTAACCCGGAGAACGAGTTTAGTGATGGAGCGTTCCCGAGTGTTGGACGTGGTCGCTGGATGGCTGACCAGGCCATCAAGATTCTTCAGGGCCACGCTTCCGGAGATCCAAGCTTCAATTACGACCTAGCCAGAGCCAACCACTTTGCCGGGATCATGTACACGGTCATCGGTGAGGTTATGGAAGATTTTGCGTTCTCGGATAAAACAGAGTCCGGCGCTCCTGTCGGGCCAGGGAACATGTCTTCGGTACTCAATAGCGGTATAAGCTATTTAGATGCAGCCGTCAGCAGCTACGAGTCGCTTGGTAATGCAGATAGGGCTGTGGCAGCGAAGGCCATGCGTGCCCGTGCACATCAGTCCCGTGCGATTTGGGACGTAATCAACCCAACCGCGTCAGGTACATTTACAACAGTGAATGCTTCCGCGGCAGCGGCTGACGCACAAGCGGTGATTACCGCGGCCGGTGGTAATAGTGCTGATGTTGAGTACGATTTGGTTTACTCATCGGGCTCGCAGACGAACAGCATGGGGGGATGGATCAACGACCGTAAGGAAAACCAGTATTCCACCCAATTGGTCACGCTTGATGCCAATAACAACAGAACTGGTGTCGCGATGATGGATCCGATCGATAATATCGTGGATCCTGCTGTGACGAAGAGGATGAAGAGCTGGGGATGTGGAGCGGCTGACGGTAACTGTGGGCCGTATTCACCTCTTACGATCTCGTCCACACGGCTCATGCACCTTATCCTTGCTGAGAATGCTTTGGCAGGTGGTGATGGCGCCACGTTCACAACGCACATTAACCATATCCGTGCGATGGATGGTCTGACTGCGTTTTCCGGTCAGATTTCGAACAATGACATGTTGCAGCACACACGTCGTGCGAACACGATGATCATGGGTTTAAGGCTTGCCGATATGTACCGGTTTGGCCTCACAGACCCGAAATGGGAAGCACAGTCTGACGCCATTTCGACGCCAGGCGAGATGCTACCGATCACGATTATCGAAATCCGGGCCAACTGTCACTTGAACGGTCAGGGCTGCGGCGGTTGAGCACTCTCTACTAAGAGAGAGTTAAGCGTCATGGGGCGCACCCGCACATTGTGTGTGGGTGCGCCTCCCTTTTCCCCCCCTAATCCTCCATCTTTCGCATCATGCGAAAAACACATCTGATTCCAGTTCTTTTGCTATTACTGGCTACTAGCACGGCCTGCGACATTTTCGAAGACCGATCGCCTGAGAATGTTTTCTTAAAGATGAGTGGTGATCCTGGAGCTTCAGTTCAGCTCATGATGTCGACGGAATTCATCGCTGGTGTCAATGAGGTTGGAATGACTGAGGTGAAGGTTTTCCGCTCTGATACGGTTGTGGTTGCATTACCCGTTGATACTGTGATCTCTATATCCCGGTATAAGCAATTCCTGCTTGAAGCTACACCACTATCTGCTGATACGATGAATGTGTCAGTGAGAATTGACGTAGATACTCGCAAGCAACTGGATGAATCCGGGGATATCTTCCGCATTAATCCCTGGCGTTATGTCTACGTATTTAATCAACCTGTAACCCGGTCAGTTGAGATCATCATATGAGGAAGATGGCCCTTCGATTCCGTGGAAGCATGCTAGTAGTCAGCATACTGCTGTTTATGGGTTGCCACACCTATGTACCAGTGCAACAGCCAGCCCCAGGCACAACAGTGCGAGTGCAGGTCCCGTTGACGAGTGCGGTTCAAGGGCCGAATCAGGCTCCTGAAACCGTATCCATTGAAGGAACTCTTATAGAGTTCGGGGACACAGTTGAAGTTGAGGTCAGAGATCGCCAAGTGTATGGAGCATTTAGGGAGGTCACACGGCTTGATACTCTGAGAATCGAAGCCAGCGGGATCACTGGCTTAGATGAGCGTTCTTTTTCTACAGGTCGAAGTGTAGTTCTGGGATTGGCGATTGGCGGTGCAGCAGCAGGATTCGCCTTGACTGCATTGGGTTTTGAGGGTGGAGGTAGTAATCCTACACCAGGTCCAGACGGACCACAGCCCAGTCTTCTTCTATCTCCGATCGTGCGTGCCATCTGGACGCTCATCCATTGGTAGGGCAGTTGTACGACTCAAAACTTGAGTTAGAAGCGACAGCTTAACGGGGCGACGTACCCGCAGGGTCAATCAGGAGGGGAGCGTTCCATATTGATAGCCAGAATCGTTACAAGGCTCGTCGGATGGGCTGTGTCGATCTTTTATGATGTAGAGCGACGAGGTTCGGTGTTGCCTGAGGGCCCAGTGTTGATCACAGCGAACCATCCTAATGCCCTGATTGATCCACTCGTTGTTTTTCAGACAGCTGGTCGACCATCTAGGCCACTCGCAAAGGCCCCACTTTTCGATCAGCTCATAGTAGGTACTGCCCTGCGAGCACTCGGGGGACTACCAGTCTACCGAAAGCAAGATGATCCGGAGTTGATGCATTTGAATGATCGAACTTTCGATGCGGCTATAGATGCACTTCATGCCGGATCTGCGGTCCAAATCTATCCAGAAGGGCAAAGTCATTCAGAGCCGTCGTTAACACCAATCCGAACTGGAGCCGCAAGGATTGCCTTACTAGCTGAAGCACTATGTGATTGGGAGCTTGGTCTTTCCGTTCAGCCTGTTGGCTTGACCTATATACAGAAGGATCTCTTTCGCGGTCGGGTCGTAGCGACGTTTGGGTCGGCGTTTTCCGTTGCCGATCTTCGTGAGCAATATGAGCAGGATGAACGAGCAGCCAGCAGGATTCTTACAGATAGGATCCAAAAGCATCTCGAGGAAGTCACATTAAACGTCGAAGACCATGAAGAACTCGAACTCGTAGATGTAGCAGACAGGCTCTACGCTAGAGCAAAGAAGCTTGTTGGTTATCGAGAACGAGATGGGATCGGGGATCGTTTGCCTAGGATGCAGGTATTCGCTGAAGGTGTTCGTTGGCTGAGGACCGAAGACCCTGAGCGTTTAGAGTATCTCAAAGAATTGATACGTCGTTATCTACGCCTCCTGACACTTTTCGGTGCGAGTGAGGGGGATGTGCCTCCTAGATATAACTTTGGGATGGTGATCGGTTATTCTCTCCAACAGCTGTTCATGTTGCTCGTAGTGTTTCCACTAGCCTTTCTTGGTGCTGTTACTTGGCTGATCCCATTCAGTCTGACTCGGTATGTATCCCCTCGGTTCAGCTTGCAATTAGATCAGATTGCGACGTACAAGCTCGTGATCGCTATGATCGCTTTTCCAATCTGGTGGATAGCTTTATGCCTAATGGTTTATCTGTTCGTGGGGTTACAATCATCGCTGATTGTGGCTTTCGGACTTCCCATATCTGGCCTTGCTCTTGTTACATGGCATGACCGGCAGATGCAAGTCCGCCAAGATGTCCTTGTGTTTCTAAGAACACTGCGATATCCGCGTGGCCAAGATCGACTCACAGAATACCGTCGTGAGCTTGTGCAGGAGTTCGACCAATTAATGGAAGCCTGGAAGAGTAGTCCCTAACCCAGGATTTGTCTCAGTACCTGTACCTACTTGGCGAGCACGTCTTCTCCTCCTATCGTCTGGGCCCGTCAGCACTCTCGTAGTAAAAAGAGCCGAGTAGAGAGGAGAGCCGAGGGGGCGGAGGGGGACTGGTGTCTCCGGCGGTCTTCAAAACCGTGCGGCCCGGCTAGAACCCGGGTAGGTGGGTTCGATTCCCACACGTCCCCGCCACGGCCTCGGTGGTTAGTTCATCCCTATTTAGTTAGGTAATCGAAGCTTTAGCCCGATTTCAAGGCGACCATCGTTGGTAGGGCCACCCTCTATCGCTATAGGGTCCGGGAAGTCTTTGAGATGCGCTGAGACAAACGCATCCGCTCCGCTTAGGAACAGGAGAAAAAGCCCGAAAGCAACTAAATCCTCTTGTTGATCACTTCTTGACTCACCAAGGCTTTTCAGGTCAGCAAGCGTCGCGTCAGACTCAAGCGCGTTCTCGATCTGATTCGGGTCGGTAATACCCTTGGTGGTAAGGTCTTCGCGTAGTAGAACCTCCCTGAAGTTTGCTCGAGATGCTGCCTCAGAGATTCGTCTACGAGTTCGGATAATCCCGTAAGCCACAGCACTCTCTATAGCAAAGTAAGCCCCTGCTCGTGCGTTTGCCCCAATCGACACGTGGCCCCAACCAGGAACAAGAACGGCCCGGAGAAATGCACCACCGGGACTTACTGAACCAGTAGTCGGTAAGAGAGATGACAGAGTTGAGTCTGCTACCTGATCATCATCATTAACGGTGACTTGCTGCGCCTCAAGCCGATCAGCACTTCCAACCGTCACGACCATGAGTAGCATACAGAGCGACAAGGTGTTGCATCTCTTGTTGAGGAGGCGCTTCCTCATGGTATTGAACCTGTCCACTCGATAAGCCTTGGAATCTCACCATCACGAAGTAGTGCGAACGAACGGTGATATACCCAGTCACCGGTATTTATGTACCACTGTCGGTTGCCGACGTCGATGATCTTCGGGACGTGTGTATGCCCGAGAAGAAGCAAATCAAGGTCTGATTGAGCCTTGAGTTCTTTAATAGCCCATGCTTCTAGAGCAGTTGCTCGTTCGAGTGCCTTAGCGTCGGGAGCTCGCTCTCGATCCTTAGTGTGAGATACTCCGTTGGCGATAAGGTCACCTAACGCAGGTGGTAGGATGCCGAATGCGAAGCGCGTAACTGATCCACGCAGGAGTAGTCTTGCCGCCCTGTACCTAAGGTCCCCGGTACCGAGTCCATCTCCATGAGCTAAGAGAGTTTTAAACCCAGCAAGTTTGGTAATGAAGGGATCTTGATGAAAATCGAGTCCGATTTCCTCTCGTAGATACCTGCCTCCCCACCAATCGTGGTTGCCTCCCATCAGTGTGATTGGCACACCAGCGTCTACGATCTCTCGAAGTTGAAGGAGAGTGACGTCATGCCCTCGCGTGTTACCCCACTGGTACTCAAACCAGAAATCGAAGAGGTCGCCATTGAATACGATTCGCGACGCAATCTCTGCGGCTTGCTCGAGCCAGGTTCTGAAGGCCATCTCTTGTTCGAACGAAATAGCACCAAGATGAACGTCAGAGGTGACGAGAACTGTTTGGGTAGGATGTATTTGGGACACCAGCGAACTTACTCTTGAACAGCTAGGACCTGGAAGGGGTAGGAGCATAATCAACCCGAAGCTAGGTTAGCGCATGGCCACCCTACAGCTTGATCAGACATCACCCTTTTTCCGGGGGATTATCGTTGCCGGAGTTGTGGTCGTTGGAGCGTGTGTGCCCAGGCAAGCAGCAGTGGTTGCTCCGGTACCAGATGCTGTCGGTGCAGCATCAGTACTCCAAGATCAAACTGGACTAGCAAATCCGATCCGGATTCTTTTTACCTGGGAATTGAATGACGCGGGTACAGGGGTTAAGGGCAGAGGTGTGGCCCGCGTAGCACCACCATATAGAGCACGGCTCGACCTATTCTTGGATAACGGCGAGTTGGTAATCAAGGCAGCTCTCGTCGACGGAGATCTTAGAATTCCCGCAGGAGCTCCAGACGACATCCTGCCGCCTCCGGACCTCATGTGGGGCACACTCGGAGTGTTTCGGCCGGACTTGGGCACTGAATTGCTAGGAGGAGATCGTTTGGACAACGGTCTGGTTCGGCTGCGGTATCGATATCGGGACGAAACGGAACTCCATTACTCTATGGAAGACGGAGTTCTTAGGAAGCTTGAGATGTTATCGGATGGGGATGTGGTACAGTGGGTAGAAGTTGATCGAGATAGGGAGTCTCAATACCCTGCACAGGCCACGTATCGGAATCTCACAGACTTTCGTGAACTAAAGATTACTAGGCAGCAACTTGATGAAGTTGACGCCTATCCACTGGATATCTGGGATCCAAGAGCACCATGAAGCATCAGTTGAAACCATTCCGTTTTCTGTTCTTGGTGGTAACGATGTTAGCTTGCAACTATTCGTTCCAGGCAGGTTCTTTCCCGCCGCCTCATGTACAGACGATTGCCGTCCTACCGTTCGACAATGAAACCAATCGTTTTGAACTGTCTGGAGAACTGTACGATCAACTGGTCCGGAATCTCCCTCCAGCTCTCGGGATCAGAACTGCAGGGGAAGAGATCGCTGATGCTGTCGTTCGAGGATCTATAAGGACTTATGAAGTCCGGGCTCCCAATTATCGTGCGGCTACCCAGGGACAGCCGGCCGAAGTTCTACAGCGCCAGGTGAACATCGTTGTTTCAGTCGAGATCGTGGATCTTGTGGAGAATGTGATCTTATGGGAGTCCTCTAGTGTTGTTGCTCAGGGAGAGTTTTTAGAGGCTAGTGAAACTGAAGAAGTCGGGCGCGTAGAAGCCATTGAATTACTAGTTCAGAAAATTGTGGACGGCGCTCAGTCTAACTGGTAGATTCGGCGATCATTTTTGCTGAGGAAATCCCACATACTTCTTCGGCACCCACCTAAACTTGCCAGGGAGTGGCCGTGCTCCGAGCCTTCGGATTAGGCGCGATTCTCTTCATCTTCTGGCTACTGCTGTCGGGTCATTATACCCCACTGCTCATTGGACTTGGCTTGGGTTCATGTGGGCTCGTTGTTTACTTGGCAATGCGCATGGATTTAATCGACCATGAGGGCGTTCCACTACAGCTAGGTGGTCGTTTCTGGTTGTACTTCCCATGGTTGATGAAGGAGATCTTCATCGCGAATGTGAGTGTCGCTCGTGTGATCCTCAATCCAAACCTCCCGATTAGCCCGATTGTAACTCATTTCAGGGCAAGTCAAGAGTCAGACCTGGGCAAGACAATTTATGCTAACTCCGTCACGCTGACGCCTGGAACGATAACGACCAGCATCCAAGGCCAAGACCTTGAGATACACGCTCTTACCCGCAAGGACATAGATGGGCGTGAAGAGGATGAAATGGATCATCGAGTGAGCTGGGTCGAGAGTGGCTCGGGGAGACGCCTGTAGTGTTCATAGCAGCGACGGTTGGAGTCCTAGTGAGTATGTCTCTCGCGATGACACGGGCACTTATGGGACCCACGGTTTATGATCGGGTACTCGCTGTAAATACGTTTGGGACAAAGACTGTACTGCTGATTGCAGTTCTGGGCTTCTTGACTGATCGTCCAGAATTTCTTGATCTAGCAATCGTGTATGCTCTTATCAATTTCATAGGAACAATCGCTGTACTGAAATTTTTCGAGTACCGGGACCTGGGATGGGCGCGACCTCCTGAAGCGAGTTCAGAATGATTGATCTCATTCTGGAAGTACTCAGCTGGATCTCGATTCTCGGCGGGCTCTTTTTCATGATCGTTGGGACGATTGGAGTCGTGCGGATGCCGGATGTCTACACGCGCCTCCACGCTGCGGGTATGACGGATACGATGGGTGCTGGACTACTACTTCTAGGGATGTGCTTTCAGGCCGGCCTCACGCTTGTTCTGGTTCGTTTGATACTGATTTACGCCTTTCTTCTCTTCACGAGTCCAATCAGTACCCACGCTCTGGCAAGTGCTGCACTGTCCGGTGGACTCGAACCCTACACAGTACCAGCAGATCGTCCTGGAGAGGTTAGTCCTTTGGATAGCGGAAATAATTCCTGATGGTTGAGTTTGTAGATATCGCGTTGCTGGTGCTGCTCGGGATTACAGCATTTAGCATCATTCGTCAGAAGAATCTTTTTGCTGCCGTAATGATGGCGGGCATATACAGTCTTTTGTCCGCCGCCTTGTTTGTGGTCATGGATGCTGTTGATGTTGCCTTCACTGAGGCAGCCGTGGGCGCAGGGATTTCCACGATTCTTATGCTTGGAACACTCGCTCTGGTTGGGCACAATGAGCACCAGCCACAACACAGGCCAATTCTACCTCTTTTTGTCGTTATCCTAACCGGTGCAGTTCTTGTCTATGGTACCCTGGATATTCCACCGTTCGGGGATGCTGCTAACCCAGCACATCACCATGTAGCTCCCCACTACCTCGAAGAATCCGAACACGAAATTGGAATACCCAACGTTGTTACCTCTGTCTTGGCATCATATAGGGGTTACGACACGATGGGTGAAACGACGGTGATTTTCGCCGCCTTGGTTGGTGTGCTACTTCTGCTATCTCTTGGACCTCGACCTGGCCGGCTAGCCTCGAATGGTCGAGCGACTACCATCCGAGACAGAGACAAACCTGTGTCTGAGGAAGGGATGGAGGAAGCTCAAGGGGATACGCTGCAGGTGTCGGATGAAGAAAACACCTTGGGGGACACCAATGGATGATCGTGTGATCCTCAGGGTAGGTGCGAAAATCCTTATCCCCTTCATCCTACTGTTCGCGCTCTATGTCCAATTCCATGGAGACTATGGTCCGGGTGGTGGTTTCCAAGCGGGTGTGATTTTTGCTGCCGGGTTCGTGCTATACGGACTTATCTATGGACTGGAAAATGTTAAGAGAGCTCTTCCTCCTCAAGCAGTTTATATCTGCTCTGCTCTCGGAGTATTGCTTTTCGCAGGAGTCGGTTATGTGACGATGGCTTTGGGTGGAGCGTTTCTGGATTATGGGGTTCTCGCACATGACCCAGAACATGGTCAACACTATGGTATCTTACTTGTAGAGCTTGGAGTCCTGATCACCGTATTCGGTGTGATGGTTGCAGTATTCTATGCGTTTGCTGGACGCGGGAGAGTCGACCCGTGACGGCTCTAGGACTGTTTAATTACTGGGCTGTCATCTTCTTAATGATGGTGGGATTTTACACGCTGATCGCTCGTGGTAACCTGGTTAAGAAGATTATTGGGCTGAACATTTTCCAGACCTCAGTCTTCATTCTCTACATCACGATGGGGAAGATTGCGGGAGGCACGGCTCCGATCTTTGTTAAGGGTGGTGAGGATGTCATCTACTCAAATCCGATTCCTCACGTATTGATACTTACCGCGATTGTGGTAGGTGTTGCGACGAGCGCAGTCGGCCTCAGCCTTGTGATCAGGATCAAGGAAGCCTTCGGCACGATAGAAGAAGATGAGATCCAGGACGAGAGCGTATGAACCAGCATCTTCCCGTCCTGCTTGTCGTGGTTCCTCTGGTTGCAGCTCCGATCGCTGCGCTACTGAATCGCCCTCGTCTTTCTTGGGCGGTTGCGGTTGCGGCGACATTGTGGGCTCTCTATGCCGCCCTCGAGTTGCTTTCACAAACTATGGCTACCGGAGCAATTCACTATGAACTAGGAGGTTGGACAGCACCCTACGGGATCGAGTATGTCGTGGATGCGGCAAACGCCTGGGTCGTGGTTATTGTTGCCTTGATTGGTGCGTTGGTTACCCCTTACGCGCGCAAGAGCGTTGAGCGAGAAATTACTGAGGATAGGATTCCGCTCTTTTACGCCGCATTCATCCTTTGTCTTACAGGCCTGCTCGGAATCGCTGTGACGGGTGATGTGTTCAATGTCTTCGTCTTCCTAGAGATCTCTTCTCTATCAGCTTATGCCTTGATTGCACTTGGCAATGATCGCCGGGCGCTTACAGCGTCCTTCCAGTACCTGATCATGGGTAGCGTGGGAGCGACGTTCATAGTCATCGGCATCGGCCTCATGTACGTCATGACTGGCACGCTCAATATGGCCGACCTAGCGGATCGACTCCCTGAGGTTGCCAGTTCGAGGACAATCCCAGTCGCATTCACATTCCTGACTGTCGGTATCACGCTGAAATTGGCACTATTTCCGCTTCATCTGTGGCTACCGAATGCGTATACCTACGCGCCCTCAGCTGTAACAGCATTTATTGCATCTACTGCTACCAAAGTGGCGGTATATCTCTTACTTAGATTCTTCTTCACAATTTTCGGTGCGACGTTCTCGTTCGACGTCATGCAGTTAGATCGAATCCTGATGCCACTGGCCTTGATTGCGATCGTAACTATGTCCCTGGTTGCCATTTACCAGGAGAATGTCAAACGCCTATTAGCGTACTCGAGCGTTGCGCAGATCGGCTATATGGTGCTTGGGATAAGTTTTGCCTCCGTGCTAGGGTTGACCGCAGGAATCCTTCATCTATTTAACCACGCCCTCATGAAGGGAGCACTGTTCATGTCGATGGGCTGCATAATGTACCGAGTCGGTTCTGTTCGGTTGGAACAGATGAATGGACTCGGTCGTGCGATGCCTTGGACCATGGCAGCATTCGTAGTGGGTGGACTGAGCTTGATAGGTGTTCCTCTTACTGTCGGTTTTGTCAGTAAGTGGTATCTGGTGCAAGCTGCGCTCGAGCAAGGAATGTGGCCGGTAGCGGGGGTGGTGCTCCTTGGTTCTTTGCTTGCCCTAATGTATGTCTGGAAGGTCGTCGAAGTTGCGTACTTCCGTGAGGTTGACCCTGAACTAGGAATCTCCGAGGCACCTCTCAGCTTGCTGGCGCCTACCTGGGTCTTAGTCCTCGGTAATCTCTACTTTGGCATCAATGCCAGCGACGGTGTGGGTGTAGCTACACGTGCTGCAGAAATGTTATTGGGAGTCTTGTAGTGATGGATACCAACTTCGTAGTGGGTGCCTGTCTCCTTCTCCCTGTGTTAGGGGCCTTTCTTGTCCTAATACTTGGTAGCCGACCTAACGTTCGAGAGGCAGCTACACTCCTTACCGGCGGTCTGACCTTTTGGCACGTTTGGGGACTGCTCCATCACGTTCGGGAAGGCGCACGCCCTAGGTTGGAGTTACTCGAGATCGTCCCTGGTGTGCAGCTTGCATTTGAAGTCGAGCCACTTGGGCTACTCTTTGCGCTCGTAGCTTCCTTCCTTTGGATCGTTACTACGCTCTACGCGATCGGATACATGCGTGGACATCATGAGGAGAACCAGACGAGGTTCTTTTTCTTTTTTGCGATCGCGATCGCTGGGGCATTGGGTGTTGCATTCAGTGCGAACCTCTTCACGCTTTTCGCGTTCTATGAAGTCCTAACACTTTGCACTTTCCCACTTGTAACACATCACCAGACTGATGAGGCCCGAAAGGCAGGACGGGTATATCTGGGAATTCTCCTCACCACATCAGTAGCATTCCAGCTATTAGCGATCATCTGGACCTGGCAACTTGCTGACACGGTAGATTTCACAGATGGGGGGATCTTAGCCGGTACGGCATCTAACGGTGTATTGAGTGCGATCCTAGTACTGTTCGTGTTTGGTGTTGGGAAGGCTGCAGTTATGCCGTTCCACCGCTGGTTACCAGCTGCTATGGTGGCACCGACACCGGTTTCAGCACTCTTGCATGCGGTTGCTGTAGTGAAGGCTGGTGTCTTTACGGTACTAAAAGTGGCTGTCTACGTATTTGGCATTGATTTGCTCGGTACACTTGCTGCGACGACATGGCTAGCATGGGTCGCAGCAGCAACGATCATTTTGGGTTCTCTGGTCGCTTTTCAAAAAGACAACCTCAAAGCGAGGCTCGCGTACTCTACTATAAGCCAGCTGTCCTACATTGTGTTGGGGGCATTATTGGCGAACGAATGGGGTGTGATTGGTGGAGGTATGCATATAGCGATGCATGCATTTGGTAAGATCACACTGTTCTTTGCAGCGGGTGCAGTATTAGTGGCAGCCCACGAGAAGGACATCAGCCGTATGCACGGACTTGGTCGAACGATGCCGATCACTTTCGGCGCATTTTTTCTTGGCTCTTTGAGTATCATTGGGCTGCCACCAGCTGGCGGTTCATGGAGCAAATGGTTTCTTGGGCTGGGTACGCTTGAAGCGGGCCAGGTTGGCCTGCTAGCGGTTCTCATGCTCAGCTCTTTACTAGGTCTCTATTACCTACTCGAGGTGCCAGTGAAGGCCTTCTTCTTTAGGCCACCCGATGGTACGGACCACGATAAAGGCATTAAGGAGGCGCCGTTGCCTTCGTTAATTGCAATTGGTATCACAGCGTTAGCGACAGTAGGCTTTTTCTTTTGGCCAGACCCCTGGTATGAACTGATGACTATGGTCATTTCTGGAGTTGCCCAGTGAGCCAGGACTACCACGGTCATGAGATCAAAGAGCCGATAGGATGGCTCGATAAGCCGAAGGCAGTAAAACGGTTTTTCTTGGCCATTTACCTGATTTGCGGCGTGCTGCTTGTAGCCGAGCTTCTCCTGTTCAGTACCGAGAATGCTCATCCGCATCCTCTTGAGGAGAGCATGCGGTTTCTTGTGTATCCGATCTACGGATTCATCTCGTTTTGGTTTCTGGTGCTCGTTGCTAAGCCCATGAGAAAGCTGTTGATCCGCTCTGAGGATTACTACGAGGGAGGTTCAGACGATGCTGAGTAGTCTGCCTCCATTCGTCCTTTTCTTTGTTGGGGCGATTGTTATTGCGTTCACTCGGGGTACAGTTCGCAAGGTTTTAATCCTTGCCATACCACTTGTAGGTGGACTGAACCTTTGGTTTGGGGTTGAACCGGGTCTGCATCTTCAATTTGATCTGCTCGGCTACACCCTCACACCATATCGGGCAGACAAGCTTAGCCTGCTATTTGGGTATCTGTTTCACCTTGCCGCTTTCTTAGGGTTTGTCTATGCGCTGCACCTCGGGGATGGTGCACCTGAAGGGTCAGTCGCTGGAGAGGTTGGTGAGGACGACATTGTTGGTAATGCCTCAGCAGGACTGCAGCACGTTGCGGCTATGGTCTATGCGGGTAGTGCGCTAGGAGCGGTATTCGCGGGAGATTTCATCACTCTCTTCATCTTCTGGGAGCTCCTCGCGATCTCATCGGTATTCCTCGTATGGGCCCGGAAGTCTGAGCGATCATACGCGACTGGGTTCCGGTATCTGATCATTCATGTGGTCTCGGGTGTCCTGCTTCTTTCAGGGGCACTGATGCTTGCTCATGAAACTGGCTCGATTGCGTTTGAGCACGTTGGGTTGGATGGCACTGGGGCGGCTGGGTGGATGTTATTGCTCTCCCTCGGTATCAAGGCCGGTTTTCCTCTGCTCCATAATTGGATCACAGAAGCGTATCCGGAGAGCACACCCACTGGAACAGTTTTTCTGAGTGCATTCACAACCAAGGTAGCCGTATACGCATTGGCACGGAGTTTCGTTGGAACCGATGTTCTGATCTATATCGGCACCGCGATGACATTCTTTCCCATCTTCTATGCCGTGCTGGAGAATGATCTCCGTCGTGTCCTCGGTTACTCGATGATCAACCAGATTGGCTTCATGGTTGCGGGGATTGGGATTGGGACAGGGTTGGCAGTAAACGGTGCTGTAGCGCACGCTTTTGCCGACGTCATCTTCAAGGGGCTTCTGTTCATGTCCATGGGAGCGGTCATGACGATGACCGGTCGGACAAAGGGAACAGACCTCGGAGGTATCTATAAGACAATGCCGTTTACGGCGGGCCTCTGTATAGTCGGTGCATCAGCGATTTCAGCGTTCCCGCTATTCAGCGCTTTTGTAACAAAGTCGATGATCATGGTAGCGGCGATCGAAGAGCATCATTACGTCGTTTGGCTTTTCATGCTCTTCGCTTCAGCAGGCGTACTTGAGCATGCCGGGATTAAGATACCGTTCTTCTCATTCTTTGCTCATGACTCTGGTATTCGTGCCAAGGAACCGCCCCGGAACATGCTGGTCGCGATGTCGATTGGTGCAGTCCTATGTGTACTGATTGGAGTCTTCCCAACACAGTTCTACACTATGTTGCCGATGGAAATGGATTATCACCCCTATGACGTGAGACACGTAGTTACACAGCTTCAATTATTGGCTTTTGGAGCCCTGGGTTTCATCACCCTGGTTAAGTCAGGTGTCTATCCAGATGAAAAACGAGCGGTACACGTTGATGCGGAGTGGTTGTACCGGAAGGCCGGTCCGTGGTTGCTAGGAAACATTGGAAGAGCGGTCACGCGTGTGGATGTATACGTGCGCTCGTCTGTTCTTGAGTTCGTAGGATCAATCATGCACGGAGCGGAACGCACGCATGGCTCGGTTGGACCATTAGCGAAAAGTTGGCCAACTGGCAGTATGGTACTTGGGGTCGTGATCCTACTTGTGGCCTATTTGCTGTTTTACCTCTAGCGAACCCTCGCTGACAGGACTTCGTTGTGAAGCGATCTCAGGACTTATGATCAGTTCGGATCCTAAACAGAAAGTGCTTGTCAGAGAGGAAGTGATTTGTCGATATGGGCTGACCGGAACTGGTGCTTTTACTGGAAAGGTATTCATCGACTGACTTGGTCTCTCGCGTAAGGAGTCGCTTGGAATGAGTGGACGTACTGGAGGACGGAGGGCAGATCAGCTTCGTTCAGTAATGATTGAAACTGATGTGGCCCCCTATGCGGAGGGGTCATGCATTATATCTACTGGAGCAACCCGTGTACTCTGCACCGCATCAGTTAGTACCGACGTGCCACCTTGGCGTGAAGCGAGCGGTTCAGGATGGGTAACTGCGGAATACGCGATGTTACCTCGGGCGACACACACACGTACCCGTCGTGAGCGCTCAGGTGCAAAGGGAAGGACCCAAGAGATCCAGCGTCTCATAGGCCGTTCACTACGCTCAGTCACGGACATGAAAACTCTAGGCTTACATACCGTGACCGTAGACTGCGATGTACTACATGCGGATGGCGGCACACGGACAGCCTCAATTACAGGTGCCTGTGTCGCGGTGTCATTAGCCTTCGAATACCTCGTCAGTGAAGGTCTCGTCGTCCGTAATCCGATGAGAGAGCGTGTGGCGGCGATCAGTGTGGGGCTGGTAAATGGTGAGGCGAGGCTCGACCTGGACTATGAAGAAGATTCGAGTGCTCAGGTCGATATGAACGTTGTTGCTACCCAGGGAGGTGGGCTTGTTGAAGTCCAGGGGACAGCTGAGGGCGACCCGTTCCCACGCGAGGATTTGGACGCGATGATCGACCTAGCTATGGCTGGATTGGAGACTCTGTTTGCGGCTCAGGCTAGCGCGCTTCGGATTGATTGAGTGGAGCTACTATTAGCAACTCGTAGCATTCATAAAGTTCGAGAAATCAGAGCGATCCTTAGAGCTATCTCAGGTCTAACAGTGCTAGATCTTGATGAGATTAGTTTGAAGTGGCACGACGAGGAGGAAGCACTGGAACCCTTCCATACATTTGAAGAGAACGCACGCTCCAAGGCAGAGTATTTTCATGCGAAAACTGGGTTGCCGACCGTAGCTGATGATTCTGGTTTAGAGGTAGATGCTCTCGGAGGTGCGCCGGGTGTTCGTTCAAAGCGTTTCGCACCTGTGGAAGGGCTCTCGGGCGACATGCTTGATCAGGCAAATAACGATTACTTGATGGAGCAATTGGGTAGCCTCGAACTCGAGAAACGAACGGCCCAATATGTTTGTGTGGCTGTTGTCTTAGGACTCACTGATCAGATGATTGTTGGGAGAGGAGAAGCCAAGGGCTTGATCCTTGCTGAGCCCTGTGGCAATGGAGGGTTTGGATATGATCCCTATTTCTTCGAGCCCAACTTAGAGACGACTTTTGCTGAACTCCATCCCGACCAGAAGAACGAGTTGAGTCATCGAGGGAAAGCATTCCGAACTCTTGGGGGGATCCTTGCGGAGATGGAGGTCTAGGCATGTCTGAGCCTCGTGTGGACCCACTTCGGATTGAGCCAACAGAAGATCGTGAGAGACTGCAGATAGAGTGGAAGGACGGTGTCGTATCAGAGTACGTGCCGCGCTACCTGAGGCTATTGTGTCCGTGCGCTGGCTGTGTAGATGAGATGAGCGGAGTCCGGACGCTGATCCCTGAATCTGTTGATGCGAATATTTATCCAACTGCTATACATTATATCGGACAATACGCGTTACAGTTTGTTTGGAGTGACGGGCACTCGACTGGACTCTATACATTCGAATACCTAAGAGAGATATGGGATGCTGAGCCTGGGTCGTTATAGGAAAGGTTACTGCTTATCCCTTGGTCCAGACTACGACTACTCCACAAAATGTGGTTCCTGCGATTCCGTATTCAAGGGGTATCTCAGCCGGACGTCGATAGATTTCAACTCCGCTTATCTGGAACAGGGGCACGATATCTGAAAGAGCCATGCCCATTGCACTACTTTCTGTTCTAACACCATCGATGTAGAGCAAGGGATCGCACAATGCTCCACCGATGCTTCGAAGGGCGACTCGATCAGCACCAAACCCAGTACCCGTTACCTGCACTCCTGAAATATTCCTGAACAAATCTTCCGTCCGGATCGCGCTTGACTCTTCAATCATGTGAGGTGTAATGAAGTGCCCTAAGCCACGATTGAAACGTGCTACAAACCCGTTCTGTACGAGCGAGTGTTGTGTGACTGGTCTATTGAACTCGACGACCAGATCTTCGATAGGGAGCGCAAACGGCTGCATCCTATATTCGATCGTCATTTCTGAACCCGCTCCCAGTTCGAATACTCCTGCGGCCATAGCACCGTAACCGAGTGCATCCGCGAGCACGAGGAAGTCACCCGGTGCGGGGGATGTGAGTTCAAAGCCCCCAGCATCGTTTGTGTAGGTCACGTCGATGGTGTCACCACCCTGACCCACGAGTACCATCTCCCCCAGTTGGATTCTTCGTTCGGTCCCAGTCTCCATCAATATTCCTCTGATGGTCTGTGCACCCGCTACATCCGCTAGCGAAAGCGAAAAGATCGCCAGGATGCCGAGTCCCTTCAGATATCGAAATATTTTCGAACTCATAGCAGATCTGGGATGGGGCTCATTTAGTTTCTTTCTTAGATGGAGTAAACCTAACGTGTCCAGAGGGTATCGCCCTACAAAAGGACACGTGATGCGCTGAAAACGTTAAGGGCTTCCTACACCAAGAAAATCATTCTGCTCCAGGATATTCTCTCAAGATCTAGCCGACGAGTTTGTCTGGATTAGCACCCGGTACTGGTTCAAACTTCTGCACCCGGCCAGCGAAAGAGTCAGCAATGAAGAGGTTGCCTCTTTGATCCGTGCTGCATCTTGGGCGTATCTTTGACCTAGTCATCTGCCTGAACCCAGCCCTTAATAGCCACCACCTCAGTGGGGTGGCTATGCCTGAAAACAGGAAGGAATCGTGATTGTAATGAGACATTCGAGCTTCGGAGTCTTGGGTTTCCTCGTGCTGGCTCTAGCCGGTCCGGTTAATGCCCAGGACAAACGCCCAATCCAGACCGAAGATATGTTCGATATGCGTTCGGTCGGTGCACCGTTTGTGAGTCCAGATGGTGCTTGGATTGCTTACACTGTCGGCAGAACGTCGCTTGAAGATGAACGTTCGTACACCCGAATCTACATGTCTCCAGCTGAGGGTGGGGATGCCGTCGGGCTTACTGTGGAAGGCAAGTCCGCAGGCTCTCCAGGATGGAGTCCGGACGGTCGTTACTTCACCTTCACCGCATCCCGTGATGAGGGGGAAGCCCAAGTTTGGGCACTGGACCGTAGGGGTGGTGAAGGCTTTGCACTCACCGACATCGAACAAGGAATTTCTGGGTATCGCTGGTCCCCCGATGGTACACGCCTCCTCCTGACGATCCGAGATGCAGAGGAGAAGGATGAAGACAAGAAGGAGAATGCTCCGCCAGACCCATGGGTAATCGATCGGCTTCAGTTCAAACGTGACAACGTGGGATACCTCACGGGAGACCGGAGGACGCACCTCTACGTGTTCGAGCTCGAGTCCGGAGAACTCCGCCAACTGACGACTGGTGATAGGGATGAATCCCTCGGCGTATGGAGTCCTGATGGCACCCTAATTGCTTTCGCTTCGAATCGTACAGATGAGCCGGACGGAAACGAAAATTCAGATATCTGGATCGTTGGTTCCGACCTAGAGGAACCGACCGATAACCCTAGACGTGTGACCACGAATGAAGGTTCTGACCGCTCTCCTGCTTGGAGTCCTGATGGAAGGTGGCTTGCTTATACCAGCGGTATTCGCCCCGACCTCATCTGGTATGCCACGACCCATCTAGCCATCATTTCCGTAGATGGTGGGGAGCCTCATCTCCTCACAACTGATCTAGATAGAAATGTGAGCCAGCCGCGCTTTTCTGATGATGGTGACTGGATCTGGTTCCGACTTGAGGACTCAGCAGAGAATCACCTCGCGCGCATTCGCCCGAGTGGGGAAGATCTGGAACGGCCGATTTCTGGCCCCATTTCAGCGGGTGCATTCGACTGGGCTGGGGGGACATTCGCAGTGTCCGCTAGTTACCTGGATCACCCTGGAGAAATCTACCGAGTGACAGGGGCTGAGCGTGGATTGGCCGACTTGAGTCGCGTGACCGGACACAACGACGACTTCTTGTCCAAGGTCCTCATCTCCGAGACTAGAAATATCCAGTTCCATTCTGCGGATGGTACCGAGGTCGAGGGCTTTGTGACCTTCCCACCGGACTTTGTGGAAGGTCAGCGTTATCCAACGCTGCTACGAATCCACGGTGGACCAGTCTCTCAATACAACCACGGCTTTCAGTTTGAGTCACAACTGTTTGCCGCGAATGGATACGTCGTGGTGCGTACCAACCCACGTGGCTCTTCAGGTTACGGTCAGGACTTTTCAGCAGCGCTCTGGGCAGACTGGGGTAATCCAGATTTCCAGGACGTAATGGCTGGTGTTGATTACACGATTGAGCAAGGATGGTCGGATCCAGATCGCCTCGGTGTAGGGGGGTGGTCATATGGTGGAATCCTCACGAACTACGTGATCACACAAACCAACCGCTTCCAGGGTGCCATAACCGGAGCGAGTGAAGTCCTCTACATCGCGAACTACGGGCACGACCATTACCAACGGCAATGGGAAGCGGAGCTGGGCTTACCATGGGAAGGGGATAACCGTGAGAACTGGGAGCGTATAAGCCCGTTCAACCGGGTAGAACATATCGAGACGCCCACACTGATCATGGGTGGAGAACAAGATTGGAATGTCCCGATCCTTAACTCTGAACAGCTATATCAAGCGCTCCGGAGGCGGGGGATTGAGACCCAATTGGTTGTCTATCCTGACCAGGGCCATGGGATTCGGGTGCCGACCTATCAAGTCGATCGATATGAGCGGTATCTCGGCTGGTATAATGAGCATGTTCGGGGTGCGAACAGGCCCATCAGTGAATAAGTATCCCTGACTACAGCTTCTTCCTGGAGGCACTCCATGAAACCACATATGCTTGTTCGGTTGATGGCACTGGTCGTTGTCTCCGTCTCCACCCTCGCTTGTGGTGATGCCGGAAGTGCTGATTCCCAGAATGCCTCTCTCGACTCTTCTTCCGGCCCTCCGACGTACCTGACTCTAACTGGACCCGCAAAGCGTTTTTGTTCGGCGATTTGGGTTTCGGAGCGAGTACGAGAGGAGGCATTGTACAACAGCGTCCTTTGGACTGATCAGCAGGTTAGCGATTACGAGAGTGGCCGACTCACCTTTAACGTGGACGAGGAACGCCGAGTCGTGACCGCTTCGTACGCAGGCGTTCAGGCTCGGGCGCGTCATTTTGGTGACCAAGGATGTGTCTTGCTCACAGAACATTCCGATGGAGTTTTCTTCACTCCTAGGGCGGTCACCAGCGTCCTTCCCGACGCGGCCTCCACAGCTTGGCCAATGGGTGATGTGCTTCCGGACGAACCACTGCCCGATGATGTGAATGTCGAGCTTCTTGCCGAGGCAGCCCGAGTTTTCTTCGCGAACCCGGACGACAATCGAGCTGCCTTCCTCGTGGTGCACCGGGGACGGATTGTGTCCGAAGATTATGGGTCTGGCGCGCACCGCGACATGCAACTAGAGAGCTGGTCCATGGGAAAGAGCCTGACCGCTACCCTGATAGGTCGCTTGATTCAATTGGGTTCTCTGGAACTCTGGCAACCGGCTCCCGTACCCGCTTGGCAGAATTCTGATGACGACCCGCGTGCAGATATTCGAATTGCCGATCTTCTTCGTATGTCGAGTGGCCTCCGTTTCAGCAATTCTGGCGCCAGTCCTGAACAGATGTCGCGTTCCTTTGCGCCAGGTCAGGTGGATCATCGCCTAGGCTATGTGGCTCCAATTGATGCCTTTGCGTTTTCGATAAGCCGAGACGTAGAGTTTCCACCCAACACGGTAGGTCGGTACCGTAACTCAGATCCGTGGACACTCGGTTACATCGTACGTCAGACCGTAGAGCATGAACTAGGTGAAGAGTACCTGACCTGGCCTCAGCGCTCCCTCTTCGATGAGATCGGGATTCGCCGTTTCACCCTGGAGACTGATCCCTACAGTAACTTCCTTCTTACTGGTTACAACTTCGGAACCGCTCGGAACTGGGCACGTATCGGCCTCCTGTACCTCCAGCGAGGTATCTGGAACGGAACACGCCTGCTGTCCGAGGAGTTCGTGGAATTCGTGAGCACCCCAGCTCCCGCGTGGGAAGACTCATACTATGGTGGGCTCTTCTGGCTTAACACCGCGGACGAGTCCGGCCGAGGTGGACGAATTCCTAGCCTTCCAGCGGACACATACAACGCCTCCGGAGCCGGAGACCAACGCACCTATATCATCCCTTCACGTGATTTGGTAATAGTCGTACAAAGCCATCGTTCGCCAGCGGCACACGCGAGGGACCGGCGGGATCGAGAGTACGAGGCACTCGGCCTGGTGGTCAAAGCTGTGGATGCAGGCTGGAACTGGTAGTGGGGCTAGAGAGCGCTGAGGAGGTAGACTGACCAACCGAACCTTGAATCCCTTTGGAATCACTCGCGGTTTGAGGGTTCGGGTTACATCTTGGGCGCATGTCTGATTCCGTCACCCGCATAAACACAGCCCTCGAAGGTCGCTACCGCATCGAGTCAGAACTCGGTGAGGGTGGCATGGCCATGGTGTACCTTGCTGATGACCTCAAGCATGAGCGTAAGGTCGCACTAAAGGTGCTTAAGCCTGAACTGGCGGTGGTCGTCGGAGCTGAGCGGTTCTTGGCGGAAATTAAAACGACAGCGAGCCTCCAACACCCACATATCTTACCCTTGTACGATTCAGGCGAGGCTGACTCGTTCCTTTTCTACGTGATGCCATATGTAGAAGGGGAGACCCTGAGAGAGAGGGTCGATCGTGAGGGCGAATTGCCAATACAGCAGGCAGTGCGGATTCTGAGAGATCTGGTAGACGCACTCGGATATGCTCACAGTCACGAGGTTGTGCACCGTGATGTGAAGCCGGGAAACATTATGCTTTCGGGAAGGCACGCGAGTGTAATGGATTTTGGTGTGGCTAAGGCGGTTGGTGAATCAAAAAATCCCGGTCGTGAAACAACGGTGGGTGTTGCGCTGGGGACTCCCACCTATATGGCACCCGAACAGGCGGCAGCTGAGCCTAATATCGACCAGCGAGCCGATATCTATGCCGTCGGAGTAGTCGGATATGAGATCTTAACTGGACGTCCACCGTTCTCTGCCCGCAGTACCACAGGTATCCTAGCAGCGCATGTAACACAGGCACCTGTACCAATCGGGGAACGTCGCCCGACAGTACCTGAGCGACTCGGGGCGGCAATCATGCGGTGCCTGGAAAAAAGAGCTTCGGACCGGTGGCAGTCTGGAAGCGATTTGCTAGGTGTTCTGGAGGAAACTCTTGCGCCTAGCACTAGCATGACTCCGATCTCGACCCCCGCGATCTCTCGGTCCCGAGTCACTTGGCGCCGGGTTCCTATTTTGGCTGGGGTAGGGGTAGTTGCGATTGCTACATTCATGGCTTGGGCTACGGGTTTGCTGAGCGTGAATAACACAGCTACCTCGATCCGGATCGAAAGCTCCCAGCCACTCACTACTGCTGCAGAAATGGAAATTCATCCTGCGGTATCACCAGATGGCCGGTTTGTCGTTTATGCGGCGGGTACTTCTGCAGGCATGCGCCTATACCTGCGGACGGTTGATGGAGGACGGACGATTCCGCTAACAGATGACTCGACAGCTGTGGAGGAACACCCACGTTGGTCACCGGATGGTAATCGAATCCTCTTTCTTTCTGGGGGGAGTGCGATGACCGTCTCGGCATTAGGTGGCACTGTGACGAGGGCGGCTGGTCCTGGAGTCGAGGGTTCTGTGACAGCTGCGACATGGTCCCCTGATGGGGAGGAAATCGCTGTGGTGCGTAGCACATCACTGGCAATTGTGTCGCTAGATGGCGGTGTTGAACGTGCTGTTGCTGAACACCCATCCGAGGGCCTTACCAGTTGTGTGTGGTCTCCGGCCTTGACCCATGTCACATGCGTGGGTGGGAACCCTCAGTATTCCTCTCCGGGTCCGACATTCGGAAACCTTGCTCCGAGTTCGATAGTCTCTATCAATGTAGACGACGGGACTATCCGTGAGATTCTGCCACCAGTGGCGATGAACCAAAGTCCCGTCTGGTCTGAGGACGGCGGTACATTGTTCTTTGTCTCCAATCGAGACGGGACGCCGGACATCTATAGTATGAGTGTCGATGAAAACACCGAACCGGTAGGGGATCCAGAAAGAATCACGACCGGTAGCAACGTCCACTCTTTTAGTATCACAGCTGACTCACATCGAATGGCGTACTCGGTCTACACAGCTGAGGCAAATATCTGGTCTCTCCCTATTCCAGTGGATGGCTCCGTAGGGTTGGCTGGATCAACACAACTCACATTTGGCCGACAAATTGTGGAATCTGTCCGTCCGTCTCCTGATGGGGCATGGTTGGTCTACGATTCAGATGTCTCGGGTAACTCCGATATCTGGAGATTGCCCTTAGCCGGAGGCACCCCTGAGCAAATCACTAACGACCCAAGAAGTGATTTCGGCCCGGACGTATCACCCGATGGTAGGGAAGTTGCATACCATGCGTTCCAAGATGGATCTAGAGAAATCTTTGTTCAAGAACTCGAAAGCGGAGTTGTAACACAACTGACTACAGGTCCTGAGTATTCGGAGAGTTACCCAAGGTGGTCACCAGATGGATCAAGTCTGGTATACTATGACCAGTTACCAAGGGACGATCGTGGTACCTGGCTTATTCGGCGAGACTCAGGTGGTGCCTGGGGCGAACCCGAATTGCTCATAACGGGTGCACGTCTCACCAACTGGTCTACAGATGGACAATACATGACCTCAGTAGGCGCCTCAGTTTTTGACGTCGAAACCCGGCAGATTCGAGCCTTACGTAGCGAGGCAGAAGGTGAAATTCCGGGAGAGACATACTGGAGTCAGGATCAAAGTACCCTCTACTTCAAGATGAGCTCCTCAGGAGGAGTCGTGGAGATCCGTAGCATATCTGTGAGTACTGGTGAAGAGCGTATGCTCGTGGGATTCGATGACTCAAGACGAGTATCTCTGCGAGCAGATTTCTCAGGAAATGACGACAGGTTCTACTTCACGCTTGATGATCGCTGGAGCGATGTGTGGTTGGCAGAGATGACTTCGGTGGATGGGAATTGAATTGTCTCCTGATTCTTCCTCTGGGACACCTCCTTCCAGAACCCTCTGAAATGACTAGCTTTCCACTCACTTCGGGGCGTGGCGCAGTCCGGTAGCGCACCTGCTTTGGGAGCAGGGGGTCCCCAGTTCGAATCTGGGCGCCCCGACTCTGGGAACACCAAGCCCCACAAGGCTTTTCGAGCTTGTGGGGCTTGGTAAAACTCTTTCCATGTTGCAAAGAACCGGAGGACTCACTATTTTTTGTTGAGACTGGTTCTCATCTATCGGAATATCCGTTCAACACCAACTCTATTAAGGTTCGCAATGAAGCAACACGAAGAAGAGCAAATGATCAAGGAAGAGGACGTTGAGTCCAGGAGCATCGAGCGGAGAACCTTCCTAGGTCGTTTTGGGGCGGCTGTGGGCATAACTGGAGTGTTGGCGTTGTCCGCAGCGTGCGGGCAGGGGAGTTCTGAGTCGGCTGCTAGCGATTCTGATTCCAGTGACTCTGATTCCAGCGAGCCTGCTGCCAGTGACTCTGATTCCAGCGAGCCTGCTGCTAGCGATTCTGATTCCAGTGATTCTGATTCCAGTGACTCTGATTCCAGCGATTCTGATTCCAGCGACTCAGATAGCAGCGATTCCTAAGATCGTCTGAGGGACTTAAGGGCGTTGCGGGAACGAAGTCTGGTTGGTGCTCTACCCGGCTCACCGAGCCTGGAGATTGACGCGC
>CAJWPN010000025.1:0-29936 GCA_913045345.1 uncultured Gemmatimonadales bacterium | reverse complement strand
ATCTTTGAACAACCTTCCTCGCTGCGTGATGTGATGCGCGGCCGACTGATGGAAGCGGATGGCGATTCTCGGCTCGGTGGCATAGCACATCACCAACCCGATCTAAGCCGCGTAAGGCGCGTTGTGATCACAGCCTGTGGTACAAGTTGGCATGCAGCTCTCCTAGGTGAGTACATGATTGAAGAACTTGCCCGTATACCTGTAGAGGTTGAATACGCATCTGAATTTAGGTACCGAAACCCAGTGCTTGAAGACGGCACTCTTGTACTCGCCATTAGCCAATCTGGAGAGACTGCGGATACCCTAGCAGCGCTTCGGGAAGCGAAACATCGGGGCATCTCCACGATGGGTGTTGTTAATGTTGTTGGGTCAACGATTGCTCGGGAAACCGACTACGGTATCTACTTACATGCAGGTCCAGAGATTGGTGTTGCCTCAACCAAGGCATTCACGAGTCAACTGGTAGCGTTAGCACTGGTTACACTAAATATCGGTCGACGCCGACACCTCTCTGTTGTGCAAGGTGGAGGTATTGTACGGGCGCTGAAGGAGCTTCCGGATCAGGTCGAAAAGGTACTAGAGCTTGACTCGCAGATTCGTAGCTTAGCTGAAGCATATGCTGATGCAAGAAACTTTCTTTATCTAGGGCGCGGACTCCAGTTTCCGGTGGCACTAGAAGGCGCACTCAAGCTGAAGGAAGTAAGTTATATCCATGCAGAGGGATACCCTGCTGCAGAGATGAAGCACGGTCCAATTGCGCTCATTGACGAAGATATGCCGGTTGTGGTATTAGCACCTCGCGATGCGGTTTACCAAAAGGTTGTTTCGAGTATCGAAGAGGTGAAAGCTCGGCATGGTAGGATTATTGCCGTTGTGACCGATGAGGCCTCTGAGCTTGATGGTAAGGTTGACCATGTAATCCGCGTTCCTCAAACCATAGCTCTTCTTCAGCCTGTTCTGACTACAGTGCCCCTCCAACTCCTAGCCTACCACATGGCAATGATCAGAGGTGCAGATGTCGACCAACCTAGAAATCTTGCTAAGTCGGTGACGGTGGAGTAGCTGGCTTTTGAAAGTTGTCCTCCAGCGGGTGTCGTCGGCAGAGGTCACGGTAGACGGGCGATCTGTCGGTGCAATTCGCTCGGGCTTCGTTCTTCTAGTTGGCTTCAAGGCGAGTGATGGAGAAATAGAAGCAACCTGGATGGCGGATAAGGTTGTTGGGCTGAGAGTCTTTCCAGATGCTGAGGGAAAGATGAACCGCTCACTGAATGATGTCGGAGGAGGGCTTCTTGTGGTAAGCCAATTCACACTATATGGAGATGTCAGGAAGGGACGGAGGCCCAGCTTTATCGATGCGGCACCTCCAGAGATTGCGATACCTCTTTACGAGAACTTTGTAGGCATGCTCAGTGATAGGGCCCCAGGGAGGGTAGAAACCGGAGAATTTGGAGCAGTGATGGATGTGAAGCTTGTGAATCAGGGGCCAGTCACAATCTTGCTTGAGCGTTAAGGATAGGACTTCATCGATAAGCATGATGCGACTCATTCTGGCATCCAATTCCCCGCGTCGATTGGATGTTCTTCGCCAACTCCGACTTGATCCTGATGTACGGTCACCGGCAATTGATGAGTCCTACATAAAAGGAGAATCTCCTAAAGCTTACGTGGAACGTCTCGCACGCTCTAAAGCAGAAGCAGTTGCCGATACAGAACCGGATGCTCTAGTGATCGGAGGGGATACGATCGTAGTTAGCGAAGACAGAGTACTTGGTAAGCCTGAGGATGAAGACAGGGCGGTTGATATGCTCCTTTCTCTAGCCGGGCGTAAGCACCTAGTTCTGACCGGGCTCGCCATTTCAGGACGAGAAGGAACAGTTAGTGCAGTATCCAGTGCTGAAGTTCATCTGCGGAGCTTTGATGAGACTGAGGCTCGCCATTATGTGATGAGTGGTGAGCCGATGGATAAAGCAGGTGCTTACGCAATTCAAGGGTTGGGAGCCGCGTTGGTGGCTGGCATCAATGGAGACTACTATACCGTTGTAGGCTTCCCCATTGGAACCTTTCTGGACTTGCTCTTACGGTCTGGTTGGCAGTACGAGTTCGGCGGCCTTTCTCAATCTAACTAGAGCTGAAATCAGCCAACGACTGGAGCCTATATGAGCGTCTCTTCTGTCTTGGCGATAGACCAGGGGACGACCGGTACGACCTGTCTAGTCATCGGGCAGGACGGGAGAATTCTTGGCCGAGCGTACTCTGAATTTACCCAACATTTTCCGCAGCCAGGATGGGTCGAACACGATGCATTAGAAATTTGGAATACTACTGTTCATGTTGCACGTGCAGCAATTGATCAAGCATCCGGAGCAGATATTTCTGCGGTTGGGATAACAAACCAAAGGGAGACCGTAGTGCTCTGGGATCGGGAGACTCTTGAGCCCGTCCATCGAGCTATTGTTTGGCAGGACCGAAGAACGAGTGATCTGTGCCGACAACTTAAGAATGCAGGTCATGAGAATGAGGTAAGAGCTCGGACAGGGTTAGTGCTCGATCCTTATTTCTCAGGCACCAAGATTCAATGGATTCTTAGCCGGGATCCTGATCTGCGCTCTCGTGCAGAATCTGGTGAACTCGCTGTTGGTACAGTTGATAGCTGGCTTCTGGCACGTCTCACAAATGGAACAGTTCATGCGACTGACCCGACGAACGCATCGAGGACCTTACTTTTCCACCTTACTGAAAGCGTATGGGATCCGTGGCTCCTAGACCTATTAGGTGTGCCCAGAAGTTTACTACCGGAAGTGCGCCCTAGCTCTGGTGATTTTGGCGTAGCTTCGGGTGTCCACTTAGGTATTGAAGCACCGATTACTGGTATCGCAGGAGATCAGCAAGCAGCACTGTTTGGTCAGGGATGTTGGTCCCCAGGTCTGGCTAAGAACACCTACGGCACGGGTGTTTTCTTGCTCTTAAATACAGGTGAAGAAGCAGTGCCATCCACTCGAGGTCTGCTCACAACAGCTGCTTGCAATAAGAAAGGTGGATTGGCCTATGCACTCGAAGGCTCAGTTTTCGTTGCAGGTGCTGCTATCCAGTGGCTTCGGGATGGGCTAGGGCTTCTGGAAACGGCAGAGCAGTCTGAGGCTATGGCGAAGTCGGTAAAAGATAATTCTGGCGTCTATTTTGTGCCCGCCTTCGTAGGGCTTGGGGCTCCCCATTGGGTTCCTGATGCACGTGGAATGCTCGCAGGGCTCACCCGTGGAACGAAAAGAGAGCACATTGTGAGAGCAGCTTTAGAGGCCATGGCATATGGAACAATGGATGTTCTCCAGACGATGGAGGAAGAAGCGGATCTCGAGACCCAGGAATTGCGTGTAGATGGTGGTGCGGCTCTGAACGATTGGCTCATGCAGTTCCAGGCAGACGTGCTCGGTGTTCGTCTACGTCGACCCGAAATCGTAGAAACTACCGCCCTAGGAGCAGCTGGTCTCGCGGGGCTTGCAGCGGGTGTTTGGTCGGATGCTGATGACTTTCTTTCAGTTCAGGGACCCGGAACCCAATGTGAGCCAAGGATGTCAGAAACTGACCGGAAAGGACTTAAGACGGAGTGGGATCGGGCTGTCCGTGCCGCCATTCAGTGGGCTGGTGACTAATGACATCGGTTCGGAAGGTTGAGCCTCCATTCCGTATTGCCGTTGTTGGAGGTGCTCAGGCTTCAAAAGTTGAGTGTGAATTAGCACAAGAGTTGGGAAGGCAACTTGCTGGGTTAGGAACCCTAGTGGTGTGTGGAGGCGGAGGAGGTGTGATGAAGGCTGTAGCCCAGGGTGCAACCGAAGCTGGTGGGCTAGTCATTGGTATTCTTCCAGGGTCTGACCCGAAGTCAGCAAACCCGTGGATTGGCATCCCACTCGCCACTGGGATGGGGGAAGCTCGTAATGCGTTGGTAGTTCAGGGGGCAGAGGCCGTTATCTCGGTTGGCGGTGAGTGGGGAACACTCTCTGAGATTGCCCTAGCTTCGAAAATCGGCCTCTCAGTGGGAACACTTGGTAATCCACCCGCTAAGGGATTGGGTTTACCGGTACTTGAGAATCCTGTTGAAGCAGCACGATGGGCTCTCGAGCGGGCTCAGGCATTCCGAGGAAGCTGACGAAGACGTCCTTGAAGATTTTTTCAATCTCTAGTGCTTTGGAGGGTTTTGAATATTAGGAGAGCCTTTGGACTGGTCCCAAGTAGGGGAGTTCGGCTAGATTCGAAGCCTTCAGTAAGGAACCAGTATGAGGAGGGGACTATGAAAAAAGACAGCCGTTTCATGGTTGGGCTCGTAAGCGTGGCTGCGGTCGTCTCCTACTTGATATGGACTGGTGTTAGCGAGACGATGGTCTACTACCTGACTCCTGTCGAACTCATGGAGAAAGTTGAGAGTGATCGCACTTTCCATGAGGAAGGGGTAAAGGTTAGCGGCCAAGTTCTCCCGGGGACGTACCAACGCGTTGATGGAGAACTTCTTCATACATTCGTAGTACGTGATCTCGTGGACGAATCTGTTACTTTCCCGGTCGAATTTCGAGATGCACTTCCGGATACCTTTACAGACGATACGGAGGTTGTCCTTGAAGGACGCCTTCGTGGAGATGGTGTTTTTGAGGCTAAAACACTCCTGACGAAATGCGGAAGCCGATACGAGGCCGCACCGGAGGATCTGGCCGGTTGAACGGGCTCTCTAACGGGGAGCGAGTTACGTGACGATTCTCGGAGAATACGCCCTCTGGATTGCATTGCCGATCTCAGTATGGGGAATGCTGCTCGGCTATGTGGGCGGTCGCACGCAGAGAGGTGACTATGTTCTGAGTGCAGAGCGCAGTATCTACGCGGTCTTCTTTCTACTAGTACTCGCATCTCTCGGTATAGTGAGTGCCTTCTTAGGTGACAAGTTTGAGTACTGGTACATTGCTTCGTACTCAAATCGAGAGATGGAATTCTTCTATAAAGTTACTGGGCTATGGGCTGGACAGCGCGGCTCATTGCTCTTCTGGGCTGTAATCCTAGCGTTCTTCTCGGCTCTATGTGTTTTCCTTAACAGGAAAAAGAATCGAGAATTCATGCCATACGTCGCTGGTGTTTTGCAGACGATCCTGACGTTTTTTCTCGTTGTATTGCTTTTCGCGGACGTCAATCCGTTCGAGCAGCTGGCATTCACCCCTGCAAACGGTCAGGGATTAAATCCACAGCTCCAGAACTACTGGATGACGATTCATCCACCTACCCTCTATCTTGGCTTCACAGCGTTCACAATCCCATTTGCATTTGCAGTCGCTGCATTACTTAATGGTCGTTTGGATGCCCGCTGGATCCAACTCACTCGCAGATGGATCCTCCTCTCGTGGTTGTTCCTCGCAGTTGGAATCATCTTCGGTATGCGCTGGGCCTACGAAGAGCTCGGATGGGGGGGGTACTGGTTTTGGGATCCGGTTGAGAACGCTTCACTTCTGCCCTGGCTGACAGCAACAGCATTTCTCCACTCCATACAGATCCAAGAAAACCGTGGAATGCTGAAGGTTTGGAATATGTCGCTTGTACTCCTGACATTCCTCCTCACGATTTTTGCTACTTTCTTAACTAGATCAGGCCTTATCGAGTCGGTTCACTCGTTCGCTCAAGAACTTAAGATCGCCTACATCTTCCTGAGTTTTATGGGTGTGGTACTCTTGGCGTGTATCCTGTTGATCATCTACCGCCTACCCAAGCTTCAGAGTGAGAATAGCATACAGTCATTTCTCTCTCGAGAATCGGCTTTTCTATTTAACAACCTGATCCTCCTGGGTGCTGCTTTCGCCGTTTTCTGGGGCACGATCTTCCCGCTTGTCGCAGAAGGCGTAACTGGAGAACAGGTAAGTGTGGGTCCGCCCTTTTTCGAGAAAGTCAATTTCCCAATAGGGATAGTACTTCTCGCGTTAGCGGGTATTGGGCCTGTGATAGCATGGCGTCGGGCAACAAAACGGAACCTCCAGAAGAATTTCCAGATTCCGATCATGGTAGGGTGTTTTGTTGCTATAGCTCTCTGGATTGGGGGAGCACGGCATGGGTTGGCGCTTGTGACCTGGAGTGTCTGTGCCTTCGTTCTGACGGTTATTGCGACGGAGTTTTGGAAGGGAACCCGAGCCAGAGCGCGTATCGAAGGGGAAGGTTTTGCGGTCGCACTCTTTCACCTAGTGACCAGAAACCGACGGCGGTGGGGTGGCTACATCGTTCATGTAGGAATCGTGATGATCTACTTTGCCTTCGCGGGTGCTGCCTACAATGTAGACGAGCGCCAACACGTGTTGCCGGGGGACCAGATCAATATCACTTCTCCTTTCGGCCATATTTACACGCTTACTTATGAGGGCCTTTCTGTCTCTTTAAATAGGGGCCAACGCAACCTCCTATGGCAAGCGATCGCTACGGTGTCCGTAGAGCAAGACGGGGTTGCAAAGGGCATACTCACGACTGAGAAGCGCCAATACGTAACAAGCGATCAACTCATGACTGAGGTTGGTATCCGCTCGACAGTGAGGGAGGATCTGTACCTGATTCTGTCTGCAATGGATGATGTGGATGGGGCGCTCTCAGCCAACTCCAGTGCTCAGGGTATCGACTTGCAGGTTCTAGTTAAGCCGTTTGTGCTATGGATCTGGGCTGGTGGATTGATTCTCGCCTTGGGTACTGTGATCGCACTGTGGCCAAGTGTAGACCGTCGCAGGAGAACTAAGCGCCCAGAGCTAGAAGCTGTAACAACAGGTGTCCCTGAGATTGCGGGAGCAGCGAGGTAATCCATTGACTGGTCCGGTATTACCGAACTCCCTATGAGTACTGTGTTCCTGGGAGGGGCTCTAGTTGCGGCTGCGGTCACACTTTTCATTCTTCAGCCTATACTGAGTGGACTGCATGCTTCTCTCGATAGGGCCGAAGACGAATTGACTGATACCGAGGCCCGTAAGAGAGTCACGCTACTTGCACTCCGTGATGTGGAATATGACTTCCTCGCTGGTAAACTGGACGAAAAGGATTACCTCTCGTTGAAAGCAGACCTCACAGCCGAGGCTCTGGAGGCTCTTGAGGCTGATGCAGAGGGCAGTGAGCCACATTTTCTTGATGACGATGTCGAAGCTGAAATAAGTAAGGTCCGTGCCGCACTCCGCTCGGGACTGATGTGCGTATCCTGTGGTTTTGGTAATGACGACGGGAGCCACTTCTGTTCGGAGTGTGGTCAGCAACTCAAGATTGAGGCGGTCGGCTGACCTCCGTATCCGTTCCTGCCCACCTAGAAGTTGACAAGAGGTCTTCGAGTGAGCCCTTGCTGCAAGCTCAGGGCCTGGTGCGCGAATACGGGACTGTTACTGCGGTTGACGGGATAGATTTATCACTGGCAAGGGGTGAGTTCCTCACCATCTTTGGCCCAAATGGTGCTGGTAAGACATCCTTGTTGGCTCTTCTAGCAGGGGCTCTTAGACCCAACCGTGGCCAAGTATGGCTTCGAGGTGAGACACTTGACTTCGGAGAAGTCGAGTGGCGACACAGAATCGGTGTTCTCTCTCACCAAGGCTTCCTGTACGGTCACCTTAGCGCTGAGGAAAATCTCCGGTTCTACGGGCAACTTTTTGGCCTCTCAGATCTGGACGATGTGGTAAATCACAAACTTCAGCATCTGGGCCTCCAAGACCGTGCCGGATCACTGGTCCGTGATTTATCCCATGGTATGAAACAACGACTTGCTCTTGCCCGAGCCCTCCTCCACGATCCTGATATTGTTCTTCTTGACGAACCTTATACCGGACTCGATCCATCGGCAGCCATAGTGCTCCAAGGCGTGCTCTCAGACCTTAAAGATGGTCAACGGACTATTGTAATGGTTACGCATAACTTGACTGAGGGCCTGGCGTTAGCAACAACGGCCGCCATCATGAATCGGGGTCGCTTTGTATGGCAGGGAAAGCGCGCTGAAATCGAGGGTGACTTCGGTCAGTTCTACCACGGTGTAATAGAGGGAGAAGAATGAGGAACTACCTCAAGCAGATCAGGACAATCCTCTGGAAGGACCTGCTTGTAGAGTTTCGTACCCGAGAGCGCCTTATCGCGATGGGTGCTTTCGTGGTATTGGTGGCAATTCTTTTCAATTACGCTACTGACTGGGCCCGTGTTTCTCCTGAAGATATTGCTTCAGGCCTTGTCTGGATGACGATTATGTTTGCTGGCCTACTCGGAGTCGGGCGCACCTTTCATCTAGAGGCGGAAGATGGTGCTTTCCAGGGGATATTAATGAGTCCGGTACCGAAGGATGCGATTTTTATCGCTAAAGCTTTAGCTAACTTTGTGTTTCTTTATATCATGGCTCTGCTGGTCGTGGGTGTCTTTATATTTTTTTTCGGACTTGAAGTGGGTGGCAGTTTTGGAATGCTTACACTGGTGATCGCTCTGGGCGTACTGGCCTTTGTGGCTCTTGGCACCTTGTTTACTGCTGTATCAACTGGGACCCGTATGGGAGACACACTTCTGCCGGTCCTCATTTTTCCATTACTTGCGCCGGTAGTCATTTATGGTACAGGTGCCACCAGCCAATTCCTTGCCGGCAGGCCGGTAACAGAGGCTGAGGGCAGTATAAGGATGCTTGCGGCGTTCGCTTTAACGGCCTTTTTCTTAGGCTCTTGGCTCTTCCGCTTCGTGGTGGAGGATTGATGTCAACTAAGAAAATCCTACTAGCTGGAACCATGCTGGCTATGATAGGACTCGTATGGCTTGGGGTGGTCTATTGGATGTCTTTCTTTTGGGTGTCAACTGAAGTCACCCAAGGTATCGCCCAAAGGATTTTCTATGTCCATGTTCCGGCTGCATGGACATCCTTCCTTGCGTTCGGCTTGGCTGCACTCTTCAGTGGGATGTACCTCTGGCTTCGCGATGAACGGCTTGACCGAGCTGCCGTTTCTGCGGCTGAAGGAGGGATGGTTTTTGCAACAATCATGCTCACTACTGGGCCTCTCTGGGGCAAGATCGCTTGGGGTACTTATTGGACTTGGGAGCCGCGCCTTACGCTAACACTGCTGCTGTGGTTCATTTTTCTGGGCTACTTCTTGGTCAGAAGTTCGACCGAAAATCCAGAGAAGGGCAAACGCCACGCTGCGGTGGTCGCGATCGTTGGTGCTCTTGATATCCCTTTCATTCACCTCAGCGTTATCTGGTTTCGATCACTGCACCCAGCGCCTGTGGTAATTAAACCAGAAGGACCGACTCTGCCCGGTGACATGCTCACTACACTCTTAATGAGCTTAGGAGCTTTCACTGTTCTTTTCTTGGGATTGTTCCTCCTCCGGTATTCACTTGAGAATCTTCGGTCTGAACTCGATACTCGCTCCCGTCATGCATCAGTGTAATTACTATGAATCGTAACCAAATTCTTTGCGGTCTAGTCACGGGAATCACCTTCCTGGTTTGTACGATCACACTCTTTGCCCAGGAGACCTCAGAGCTTCCTGGTGCACAGCTTGCGGCCCAGGGTCTTGGTCGCCCCTACTGGCATGTTTTTATCGCGTACGCGATTGCGATCGGAATAGTCTTTTTTTGGGTTGTTTCGATTGGCCGGCGCCTCTCGGAGATCGAGAAGAAGATCGGCAACTGAAAAGGCTTGAATCTGCTGTGACTTTATTCGGGCTAGTGGTGAGGAGTGATGAAGTCAGAAGTAAATCCTTCATCATTTTGTCTAGCCGTAACGATGACGCTTCATATACCCCTGTTCCAAGAACTTCCTAGAGCCTGTGTATATACTCGCATGAATATCTCATCGAGACGGATTCATTATTTGTCATCAGTAATGTTCTTTTGGTTACTATGCTCAGCTGTGCTGCTAAAGGCCCAGACTACAACGATGCCTAGCACACAACGGTATGGATCTGGACTTATAAACATTCCGATTGCTAGCGTTCTCCCCCACATGATGATTACAGGGACTTACTCGGGATTCTTCATGGATCTCAGTCGTACGATTGAGATTGATGTGAGCGGTAATGAGACCGGTTTTGGTCCCCCCATCAAACATTTCTCTTCTGATGCTTCTGTCACTTTGGGCCTGTTTGATCGTGTGGAGATTGGTACGACTCTACAGTCTTTCAATGAGCGTGATTTAGGCGGAAATATGTGGGGAGTCTTCGGCCGTGCGCAGTTACTAAGACCACAGAGCCAAGGATTGGGATTGGCTTTTGGCGGCAGGTATGTAACCGCACCGAATTTCGAAGATGACGTCACATATCAGCCCACTAGACTGGGGGTACCCGACAAGCGATTCCGTAAGTCCTACGTGGGCATTGAAGACGTGAATACTCAATTAAGCCTATACGGTGTCGCGACTGTCCACATTCAAGGTTTCGATCAGAGTGCCCTCCCAGAGCACGATCTTACATTCACGGGTGGTTATGGCTCGGGCATGTTCAAGGATGGAGATGAACTTGAGTTCTACCGTTCCATAGACTCAGAGGGCTGGTTTTTCGGCTCAGCAGTCCATATTGGGGTTGGGAATAGCTCAGTACTGACTTTCATGAGTGAATACGACGGTTTCGATGTCAATTTGGGAGCTCAGTTCGATGTAGCAGGAATCCGGATTGGGGCACACTACCTTGCGGTGAACTATTCTGAGCCGTCGGGAGGTCATCACTCAGAGTATTGGAAACCGAAACTAGCTGTTTTAGGCTCGGTAGCTCTGAGAGTCAGAGACAAGCCGGGTCTTAACCGCCCAACTCTTATGGAAAGGCTTACACCAGATACGGTGGTGCTTCCTGCTCCACCACCAGACACAGTTCGTATTGAGGTTGCCACTCTCCCTCCTGCTGATGAGGGGTCGTTGGTCAATCTTTGCCTATCCACAGGTGAAACTGTGCAGCTTCGCTTGACCCCTGAGGGTGACACACTGATTGGTCCTGACAGGATCCCACTGAACACCCTCCAGCCAGTTCTTGATTTCGCGGGAACCTATGCCGGAACTACTCAGTGGTTTGTTCGAGGTGATCCAATCTCCTTTGAGGATCGGATCTACGAGAAAATGGTAGGTGAAGGTCCAGTTGATTGTGAGCAGATCATGCGAGTGGGGCAGCATCTAGGGGTGGGTCTTTTCACGCCGAGAAATGCGGATCGGCCGTTTGAGACTTTTTACGTGGCAGTTAGGCCAGGGGTATGGCAGACGTATTTTTATCGTCAAGAAAAACTGATGAGTAACTAGATTGTGACTTGCATATGTTTCCAGGAGGGCCATGTACTGCTCCGCTCTATTCAGAGTCCTCCCAAAGAAACTCTATACAATCATCGAGAACGACGAAAATTCGATGTATACCATGATATTGCAACGGTTTTCGGGTCACTCCTCTTTCGGGTGAGTGACCTAAGGGCAAAGATGCACTTTCGCTTTATCTTCGGGTATTATATTTTGGGTGTCGAACCCCTTAGAAGTGGGGTCTCACGAAGACGGAGAACACATGGCTACGGCTCAAATGACTGACCAAGACGTGAAGAAGAAGGCAACCCAGAACCAGAAGGCTTTAGATACTGCGATCACACAGATCGAGCGTTCTTACGGTAAGGGCGCAATCATGCGAATGGGAGAAGATTCATTTGCAAATAGTATCGAGGCCATCCCTACTGGTGCGATCAATTTGGATGCTGCAATCGGCATAGGAGGAATCCCGCGAGGTCGAATCAGCGAGATCTATGGTCCGGAATCCTCAGGTAAGACAACGCTCTGTCTTCAAGTGATCGCAAATGCTCAACGCCTTGGTGGTATAGCAGCTTTTGTAGATGCTGAGCACGCCTTGGATGTTACATATGCCCGCAAGCTTGGTGTCGATGTAGACAACCTCTTAGTCTCACAACCGGACACCGGGGAACAAGCGCTTGAGATTGCAGAAGTGCTAATTCGTAGCAATGCAATTGATGTCGTGGTCATTGATTCTGTAGCAGCGCTCGTTCCAAGAGCAGAGATTGAGGGTGAGATGGGCGACACCCATGTTGGACTTCAGGCAAGACTCATGAGCCAAGCGCTCCGAAAGCTCACAGGTGCTGTAAATCGTTCTAATACTGCGGTGATTTTTACGAACCAGATACGTGTTAAGGTGGGCGTCATGTTCGGTAGTCCAGAGACGACTTCAGGAGGGCGAGCGCTCAAGTTTTATGCCTCACTCAGGCTCGATATACGCCGCATTGGTGCAATCAAGGACGGGCAGGATGTGATCGGTAACCGGACACGCGTAAAGGTGGTAAAGAACAAATGTGCCCCTCCATTCAAGCAAGCTGAATTCGATATCCAATACAACGAAGGGGTCAGCCATACCGCACTACTCATCGATCTCGGAGTCGACCACGAAATTGTTGAGAAATCAGGCTCATGGTTCTCCTACGGGGATCTGCGCATGGGGCAGGGAAAGGAAAATTCGAAGATTTTCTTAGTGGAGAACCCGGATATCGCCGAAGAGATTGAATCGCAGCTACGTACTGCTTTAGGGCTGGATCGTGAGAATCAAGAAGAGCTTGAAGAAGGTGATGACTTGGTCTCAGAAATGCTTGGGGAGGAAGTTGCCGGCTGACTTTCTTAGCAGTTGGAGCGAACGTAAGCTTTTGGCCTTCGGTCTTTCGGCTCTCGTGATTTCATACTAGCGGGTACTCCTTACACACTGCGTCACCCGTTATCGTTAGTAGTTCGGCATTAATAAATGTAGTTTTCTCTTAATGTGACGCCATGACGACCGCCGAGATCCGGGAGCAATTTCTCAAATTCTTCGAGGAACAAGGTCACTCTCGAAGACAGAGTTCCTCTCTTGTACCGGAGGACGATCCCACACTGTTGTTCACTAATGCGGGCATGGTGCAGTTCAAGCGCGTATTCTTGGGTCAGGAAGAGGTGTCGTTCAGACGAGCAGTCACATCCCAGAAGTGTGTTCGTGCCGGTGGTAAGCACAATGACCTTGAGGAGGTCGGACGTACTACTCGTCATCTCACATTCTTCGAGATGCTCGGTAATTTCTCTTTCGGGGACTACTTCAAGAAAGACGCGATTCGTTTCGCTTGGGATCTATTAACAGGAGTTTATGGGCTTGATCCCGAACGTTTCTATGCGACGGTCCATCATACGGATGATCAAGCGGCAGAACTGTGGACAACCGAGGTGGGACTTCCAGCGGAACGGGTACATCGCTTGGGTGACAAGGATAATTTCTGGCAGATGGCTGACACCGGACCGTGTGGCCCCTGCTCAGAGTTGCACTACGACTTGAGAGAAGACCGGACCTCTGTGACGGACACAGAGGAGTTTGTCGAGCTCAATGATTCTGGGAAGATCAGCGAGTTATGGAATCTTGTTTTCATGCAGTACGATCGGGCTGAAGATGGTAGCCTCACCGAACTTCCTGCCGCATCTGTTGACACCGGGTTAGGACTGGAGCGGCTCGCTTCGGTACTTCAAGATGTGGGTTCAGTGTACCATACTGACCTTTTTCGCCCAATGCTTGATCGTGTCGGTGAACTAGTGGGGAGAGCTTACGACGCTGAGGCTGACGATGCTGTTAGCTATCGGGTTCTGGCAGACCACTCCCGTGCAGTTGCCTTTCTTCTTTGTGATGGTGTTTTTCCAGGCAATGAAGGTCGTGGGTATGTGTTGCGTCGTATCCTAAGGAGAGCGATGCGGCATGCTTGGCTACTTGGACAACGAGAGCCAACCCTCACGGGTGTAGTCGCTGCAGTCATCGATAGTATGGGCGACACTTTCCCTGATCTGATCCATAGACGCGATCATCTGCTTAAAACAACTCAGGCGGAGGAAGAACGTTTTCTTTTGACCATCGAAGGTGGCATGACCCGGTTTAACGAACTCATATCAGAGGGGGGAGGTACAATAGCTGGGGATGACGCTTTTAAGCTCTATGACACTTTTGGTTTCCCGATCGATTTGACTGAAATCATGGCTAAAGAAAGAGAGTATGGCGTTGATAAAGTCGGCTTCGAAGAGGAATTAGCTAAACAGCGAGCCAGGTCACGCGCAGACCGTGAAGAGGCCAAAGAGGTTTTCAGGGCGGGTGATATCACAGATGGCTGGATGCAGATTGTCGACCAAGAGCAGACATTTGTCGGTTACCAACAAATCCATATAAGAACTGAGGTTCTTGCGTATCGTGTTAAGGATGACGTAGTCGGCCTCATACTGCGTGAAAGCCCCTTCTATCTTGAAAGTGGTGGTCAGGTATCAGATGTGGGTGTTGTTTCTGGTGATGTCTGGAAGCTAGATGTTCAAGAGGTAGCTGATGTAATGGGACAAACCGCAGTATTTGGCTCAATCGAGGGTGTATTCCCCGATGGAGGCGAGAAGCTTTCAGTTGAAGCTCAGGTTACCGATCATGTTCGGCGAGACACAGTGAGGAACCATACCGCGACTCATCTCCTGCACTCGGCTTTGCGAGAGGTGCTGGGCGACCATGTTGTCCAGCGCGGTTCCCTGGTCGCTCCTGATCGGCTCCGCTTTGACTTTGCACACACGGGCCCATTGGGTACCGATGAACTAGAACAGGTAGAATTGATTGTTAATGAAGGGATCTGGGCTAATCATCCGGTTGAAATTGACCACCGCTCCTATGCAACTGCTGTTGAGGACGGGGCGATGGCTCTTTTTGGAGAAAAATATCCCGAACAGGTTCGAGTTGTGAGTATAGCCGGCGTCAGTATGGAACTTTGTGGAGGCACGCATGCCAGCCAAACTTCTGAGATTGGTCTATTCAGGTTCGTTAGTCAGTCAGGAGTCTCAGCAGGAGTAAGACGCGTTGAAGGACTTACTGGGCGAGCAGCGTTTACCTTCCTAAAGGGACGTGAGACTGCTCTGGAAGAGGTCTCAGCAGTACTGAAAACGCGACCGGGTGGGGTAAGGCATCGAGCAGAGCAACTTCTGTCTGATACCGCTGAACTTGAGAGCCTCCTCGATCAATTAAGGTCGGGGGGAGGGAGCACTGAAACAGATGTCACTTCTGATGTGATTGATCTCGGAGGAGGAGACACTGCACCCTATCGGGGTGTCCGTATTCGTGCTCGGAATGCAGATGATGCACGAAAGTGGGGTGACCGATTTCTTGAGTCTGGCACCTCCGGAGTCGCAGTGCTGGCGGCTGAGATGCCTAACGAAAAGCATGTGCTATTTGCGTTTGTGAGTGAGAATCTGATCTCAAGGGGTGTACGCGCAGATGCATTGATTCGGGAAGTGTCCGGATTTGTAGGAGGAAGGGGTGGGGGTAAGGCCCATATCGCTCAAGCGGGTGTGGAAGACATCACGAAAATTGATGAAGCCTTGGAGTCTGGTGCCAACACCGTTAAGGCTTTTCTCCGAGAGGCTGAGTGGTGAGTGACCTAAAGACATGGATTAGCCAACGACGCGCAGTATCCCCGTTAGAGTTGGGATCTTGGATTGATGCGTCGGGAGTTACTGCTGTGTCTGCTTCCGGCCTCACGAAAATCGCCTGCGATGCTCTAGGCCAAGCGCGATTGTCCCCAGGGCGCGTGCGAAATAGTGCTTTTCAACTTCTTACCGCAGATGCATTACTTACCTATGCCTGTGAATTAGCGCTTGATACCGAAGATCCTGACTTAGTCTTGGGAGTGATTATGCAGGATTCTGCTGCGAGTTCTTGAAAGGTCACTATCAGATAGTGTTAATCAAGGATTCGATACTACTATGCTATTGGTTATGAGATAGAAGTGAGCCAACTGATTAGTGAGAAACCCTAAGATGCAAATTGACCTCACAGGTAAGAATGCTCTGGTCACTGGTGGATCACGGGGAGTAGGCCGAGCTACAGCCCTCCTATTGGCTAGGGCTGGAGCGAATGTAGGTATTGGATATCACAGCCGTTCTGAGCAAGCGCAAGAAACATTGGATGCACTTCACGAAATCGGGGTCTCTGCATGGGCTGAGATGGGTGATCTCTCTGATCCTAGGGATGTAGAGAGCCTCTTCGAACGAGTGGATACAGAATTCGATGGCTTAGACATTTTTGTTGGGAACCATGGGATATGGCCAAACAAAGAAGCGAGTATTGCAGAAATGTCTAACGAGCAATGGCAGAAGACATTAGGCGCTAATCTGCACTCTGTGTTCTATACCTGTCGTGCGGCTGCTCAGCGTCTTCGGGATCACGGGCGATTGGTTCTTGTCGGAAGTACAGCTGGCCAACGTGGTGAAGCATTTCATGCTGACTATGCTTCGACCAAAGGAGCGATGATATCTCTTGTCAAAAGCTTCTGTATTGAGCTCGCTTCGCGAGATATTACAGTGAATTGCTTGGCACCAGGTTGGATTGATACCGAGATGTCGTCATCAGCCTTCGAGGGGGCGGGGCGAGAGCTGATCTCTCGATCAATTCCGCTGGGCAGGATTGCGACACCTGAAGATGTCGCTGGTCCGATACTATTTCTTTGTTCAGAGCTTGCACGCCATATCACCGGGGAAGTTCTGAATGTAAACGGAGGTGCTGTCCTAGTGGGATGAGCAGGGTCCAGCTTTCGCCTCCTCCAGCAGTCCACTGGATTACTGATACGCTCCAGAAGGCGGGTCACGATACCTGGGCGGTAGGAGGGGCAGTTAGGGATATTCTGTCTGGTCACTATGCGGGTGACTGGGACCTTGCCACACACGCCCGGCCTCGAGAAATAGAAAAGCTATTCAAGAGAACTGTCCCGATAGGGATCGAACACGGTACTGTGGGAGTTCTCGCTCGGGATGGGACTTTATTTGAGGTTACGACTTTTCGCAGGGATGTCGAAACTGATGGAAGACATGCAGTAGTAACTTTCGCCGATACAATAGAGGAAGACCTGGCCCGGAGAGATTTCACGATAAACGCTCTCGCGTGGCATCCTACCGACCAGAAACTTCTCGATCCCTTTGGTGGGCTCAAGGATCTTGAGGCGGGTGTTCTCAAGACTGTCGGTGTTCCTCAGAAAAGATTTGCGGAAGACTACCTCAGAATTCTTCGAGCCTTTCGATTCGCAGGGCGGTTTGAGCTCAACATTGACGAGGCTTCATGGAAGGCACTCTGTGACGGTATAGAACACTTAGGAGCTCTCTCGTGCGAGAGGGTTCGGGACGAGCTTCTGAAGGTTTTGGATCAGCACCGTATTCCCTCAAGAACCCTGAGCCTTTACAAAAAGTCAGGAGCTTTGGGTGCACTTTATCCGGAACTTGAGCAACTTAGGACAACAGACCACTCAGTTGTCCAGAATCCATGGGAGTTTACGCTTGCATCAATTGATGAACTGCCTCCGGGCAACGGCTTTCTAAGGCTGGCTCAGCTCCTTCATTTGCTCGATCCCGAAAAGATCTTAGGAATCCTTGTTCGACTTCGATTCTCAAATGCCCAGACTGATGAAATATCTCAGCGATCTTCAGCTAGTCTTCTTCCGGGGCTAGATGAGGATGATGAAGCCATACGCCGCTGGCTCAGTTCAAATAGCCCAGAACAACTTAATGCTCTGGCTCGTCTAGAACTGGCACGAGCGAAAGCTCATCCTTCTTTAAAGAAGGCGCCACAGGAGGTTGTACGGTCATGGCATCGTGCTCGCTTAATACGTGCGACTGATGTGCCGTTGAGCATCTCTGATCTAGCCATTGATGGTAATGACCTAATTCGCATGGGGCTCCGCCCAGGCCCGGTTTTTGCTCGAATACTTGAAGATCTACTGGATTTCGTTCTTACAGACCCAACGCAGAATGAACGAGAGGTTCTCGAGGCCCATATTGAGGCCAGTTCGGATGGTTAGTAGAAAATGAACTCACACACCTCGACCAAATGAGTAGATTGACATCGTTCAAACACAAGCCTTTCGAGTTACTCATGACTGAGCAACAAATCCCCCAAACACAGATATCTGGAGGGTAGTGGGATACCGACTCAGCTCATCGACATGCGCACGCCCGTGGATAGGACAATCTTGGTTGGGACATCACCCCGTCAAGCCGTTAATCCTGCTCTCATAGAAGAGCATCTAGACGAACTCGCGCGTTTAACAGACACGGCTGGAGGCAAGGTTGTAGGATGCTTAACTCAACGCATCAACAAGCCTAATCCGAGAGTGTACCTGGGTGAGGGTAAGGCAACAGAACTGAAAGAACTTGTCTCTGATCAGGAAGGCAGCCTGGTAATCTTTGACGAGGAACTCACACCAGCTCAGGGTAAAAATCTCGAAGATTTTCTTGGCGTCCGCGTTATGGATCGCTCTGAATTGATCCTAGATATTTTCGCTACAAGAGCGCGTTCGAGTGAAGCTCGAATGCAGGTTGAGTTAGCACAACTTGAATATCTTCTTCCTCGCCTTCGACGGATGTGGATTCACCTCTCACGCATTCGGGGTGGTATTGGGCTTAGGGGTCCCGGAGAGACTCAGCTCGAGACTGACCGTAGACTTATACGGAAGCGTATTGCTATCCTAAGATCAAAGCTTCGCCAGGTTGCGAAGGCTCGAGAGGTTCAGCGTCAGCAGAGAGAAGGAACTTTCCAGGCAGTGTTGGTCGGTTATACAAACGCTGGTAAATCTTCTCTTTTGGGCTCTTTGTCGGGTTCGGACCTCTTTATCGAAGACCGTCTTTTTGCAACACTCGACTCTGCGACCCGTACCGTCGATCTGGGTCAGGGCTACCAGGCGCTAATCACGGACACGGTGGGTTTCATCCGAAAGCTCCCACATCACCTGGTGGCTTCATTTCATTCCACACTGGAAGAGGCGAAAGAAGCCAATGTTCTACTGCATGTGATTGATGCTTCTAGGCAGGATTGGGAGGATCAGTATGATGTGGTGATGGGTGTGCTTTCTGAACTTGGCCTAGCAAAGGCCAGTAAGGTTCTTGTTTTCAATAAGGTTGATCTTATCACTCATGCGGAAGAAGAAATGCTTCGTAGACGGATTCGGACGATCGAACCTACTCCTGCGGTTTTCGTATCTGCTAAAGATGAGAGCACATTGATAGCACTTAGAGAGACTCTTGGTGCTCGGATTCGGGCTAAGTTAGTCGAGGTTGTAGCCCACATCCCAGTGTCTAATGGACGGATGATCTCAAGAATCTATGAGGAGGCCGAGATTCTTAATCGAGTGGATGAAAATATGACGGTTTCGATTACTGCACGTGTCTCGCCCGCATTTCTCGGAAGACTCAAGGGGTGTCCAGACATCTGTCTTGAATAGATTACTAGCTGTGTGCTTTTAAATATTAGATTTCGACCATCCTGTATAAAGGACACTTAGGACAAAGTAGTAGGGATAGTCTTCGGGTATAGACCTATCATAAAGGAGCTAGATGTGAGGCTTCGATTGGAAAAATGCGTTTCTATCTGAACGTAGACCATGTGGCTACTGTGCGTCAGGCACGGCGCACCGATGAACCGGATCCCGTAAGGGCAGCCGTGCTCGCTGAACTAGCCGGTGTCGACGGGATCACAGTCCATCTACGTGAAGACCGAAGACATATCCAGGATCGAGATCTCCGACTTTTGATGCAAATTGTTCGGACAGGAGTAAATCTCGAGCTTGCTGTTACTTCTGATATCCTTGAGCTAGCACACGAACTCAGACCCATGCAAGTGACACTCGTGCCCGAAAACCGAGAGGAGGTGACTACCGAAGGTGGCCTAGACCTTTCTAGTGATTCAAAACGAGAGGAGATCAGTGGGGCGATACGTAGTCTGGCAAAGAGCGGGATAAGGACTGCACTTTTCGTCGATCCGGATGAGGAGTCGATACGATGTTCGGCTGAGTTAGGAGCAGATGCTATTGAACTGCACACGGGTGAATACGCCAACTCTTGGAGAGGGAAGCCAGATGAGGCGCAGATCGAAAGACTGGCTGGTGCGGCTACCCTTGCCCAGGAGCTTACACTCGCGGTTCACGCCGGACACGGGCTTACCTACGAAAACGTAAGTCCGGTAGCACAGATACAGGAGATTGAGGAGTTAAATATAGGACACAGTGTCATCGCCCGGGCGGTGCTGGTTGGGATGGAAAACGCTGTTCGTGAGATGAGTGACATTTTGAGACGGGCGCGGTCAAGGGGATGAAAAGACAATGGGGCATGGCGCTCGTAGGTGCCCTGGTCACTGTTCTCCTTCTCTGGTGGGTACTCCGAGGCGAATCGCTAACGGACATCATTGCCAACATCGCACAGGCTAATTTCTGGCTTCTAAGTGCCTCTATCGGTGTTGCAACCTTTGGTTACTTCATCCGTGCACTTCGATGGAAGATTCTTTTGACACCTGTCAAAGCAGATACAGGACTCCGATCGAGGTTTGCGAGTGTTTCAATCGCATTCATGGCCAATAACCTTCTCCCAGCTAGAGTGGGAGATCTTGCTAGGGCGTATGCCTTCAGCCGTCTAGAACCTGTTTCTACGAGTGCGGCTTTCGGGTCACTTGTTGTTGAACGCTTCATGGATGGCGTGGTTCTCCTCCTATTTCTGATCATTCCCGTGTATACCTCCGGATTCCCTTCGATAGAGGTGCTTTCAGAAGGTTGGGGGGCGAACCTTCTTAGATTGGCCATACTGATAGTGATAGTAGTGACATCAGTACTCTGTCTAATCGTAGTAGCGCCACGCTTAGTGCTTAAAATTGCTGAGCGGTGTGGTCAGCTAGTAAGCCCAAGAGTCGGAGCAGCTTCAGTCAAGATTCTCGAGTCATTTATCAGCTCGCTCAAGATCATGAGGGATGTGAGACTCTTGCTGCTCGGTTTTACTTGGACACTAGGCTTCTGGACCTGGCATGCTCTCTCTTTTTGGTTGGGTATGCTGGCATTTGGAATCGACACTGGTTTTATCTCAGCAATCTTCACTGCAGGGGTAGTCGCTTTTGCAGTTGCTCTTCCTGCCGCTCCGGGATTCTTCGGTACGTTTCATGCGGGTTCAGATTTTGCTATTGGCACAGTTTACGGTGTAGAAAGTGCCGACTCCCTAGCATTCGCTTTCGGATATCACTTTGGAGGTTGGGTCCCGATCACAATTATTGGCCTGTATTACACTTGGGCACTCGGTCTCTCCCTTGGTCAGGCTAAGTCCTTGAATCCAGATACAAATGGAAATGAGGAGCTCACGGAGGAGCATTGAATCAAACGGTATCTCTTTCGGCTCCTGCGAAGGTGAATCTGTTCTTAAGGGTTTCGCGTCGCCGCTCAGATGGGTTCCATGAACTGGAGACCCTCTTTCAGGCCATTGATTACTGTGACGACGTACTGATTGAGTTAAACGACCTCGAACAAATAAGCCTTGAAGTTACAGGTATGGAAGTAGGACCCGTAAAGGAGAATCTCGCGTACCGTGCGGCCTCTGCTTATCGAGAGGCAGCTGGTTTGCATGAGGGAATCCATGTGAGCTTAACAAAGCACATCCCTGCTGGAGCTGGCCTCGGAGGTGGGTCATCCGACGCTGCGGCCGTGCTTCGCGGGTTGGACTACCTTACCGAGGGTCTTTTGGATAGCGATTCCTTAAGTAAAATCGCATCCAAGATAGGGTCAGATGTCCCATTCTTTTTGAGCGACAGCACCACCGCAATAGCCCGTGGACGAGGGGAGATACTTGAGCCCATCCAGGTTCTACCCGGGCATACTCTCCTTCTCGTGCTTCCACCTGTGCACGTGTCAACGCGTGATGCTTATGAGATGCTCGGGAGGTCGTCGGACGATTATGAGCATCACACTAGCCTAGGTCTTGTTAGAGCGAGAGGGGGTTGGGATACGGTTATTTCGTCAGCACACAATGATTTTGAGGTCACGATTGCTGATTTGTACCCTGAAGTCCGATGTTCTCTTCGTGCCCTGAGGCAGAAAGGGTACCCGCTCGTTTTGCTTTCCGGGAGTGGCGGTGCTTGCTTTGCAATCACTAGGAATGGCGGTGACGTTGAATCCGATGCACATGAGCTTACGGAAGAGCTTGGTTGGCCTTGTCTTGTAACACAGACATTAGAGAGCTATCAACAGGTTACACCAATGTCCGCGAAGCCTTGAACCTAGGGCCTAGCTTCCGGTAGGATGATTATGATGGCCCGTGGTCTAATGGCAGGACACCGGTCTTTGGAACCGGCGGTGGTGGTTCGAATCCACCCGGGCCAATTGCAGTACTTCTAGCCGCAGTAAAACGAGCCGAGATATTTTTGAAGTCGAGGAAACATCTGTATGCCAGGGGACTCGGCACGCTTCTATTGGTTTGTGCTACCTCTCCTCAGGTCAACATGGCGCAGAGCGTATACAGTGAAATTGATACGGTAGCTGCTGTTATTGATTCATCGGATATACAGGGGATTGCCCGGGCAGCCCAAGCTCGTTTTGAGCGACGGAGAATCCGTCACTTTCCTCTCATACTTGGCTCGGTCAATGGTGTTTGTGATGAGCGAGTTGGGCGTTTTTGCTCTTGGTACGATGAAGGGGATTGGTACCCGCGTCCCGAATTAGTCCAAGTTGAAGAACTTAGAGAGGAGTTGCTGGTCTTATTGGACTCAATACAGGTACTTCTTCCAGGTGACGGATGGCTACTGGGGCAGCGAGTCTGGTACCTTTCTGAAGCTCGGCGTTGGGAAGAAGCACTTGAGACAGCTCGTTCATGTGGGACTGTAGAGCCCTGGTGGTGTGCAGCTTTAGTAGGATTTTCTCTGCATGGACTGGAAAGATATGTCGAGGCCGATCGAGCATTTTTGACAGCAATAGACCGAATGGATAATGGGCAGTCACTTAGGTGGCGGGTACCGCGTTGGATTATGGATGACGACGGTCAAAATGCGTTAAAGGAAGCAGCAAACTTATCTTCTGAATCCCTGGATACTTTGCTCGAACGCCTCTGGTTACTTGCGGATCCGCTATATCTAGTCGAGGGTAATGACCGAAAAACCTCACACTATGCGCGCTGGACTGTTGCAGCGATCCGTGAAGAGGCCAAGAACCCCTACCGAATTAGTTGGGGTAAGGATCTTGATGAACTAACGATCCGACACGGTTGGGAACTGGGGTGGGATAGGACTTCTGATGCAGGATTCACGACCGTCGAACATGTGATTGGTCACAAACATCCGGAGGGAAGGGACTATATGCCTTCTGGTAAGGTGCTGGGTAACCCAAGTCGTGCAGCACCAGAAGATCTGCGGGCAGATATGGAACGGCCTCGTTCTTTATATGCGCCAACATATGCACCTGTCTTTCTTCCAATGGAAGGTCAAGTAGCATTGTTTCCCAGAGGTAGTCGGGTAGTTGTAGTGGGAACTCACTTTCTTCCAGATGATACGACTCGGCATGTGGGCCATGACCATCCAATACCCTGGCTAGATCCTGGTGCCCAGGATGGAATGTTGGATCGTGCTGGAATCTTTCTAGTGCCACAAGACGGAGCACGGATCAAGAGTGCTCAAAGAATAGGCTATGTAGAGGGTACACTCTCACTTGAGGTTCCGTCGGGGAGTTATGTGCTTTCAGCTGAAACCTGGAGTCCGAGTAGGCGTCGAGCTGGTCGCCTAAGGATGGGGCTTGAAAGTCTGCCAGTACCGGAGGATGTAGCATCGCTTTCTGATATCCTGATGTTGAGACCTTCTTCCGAGGAGCCTGAAGTTCTTGAGGCATCGCTTCCTCTGGCACTCAAACGAGCAGAGATCCTAATAGGTCAAACGTTTTCGATTGCTTGGGAGGTCGCCGGCCTTGGATTTAGATCGGAGACTCTGCTTTTCGAAGTCTCAGTAAGTCAGATAAATCGCGGGGTGCTCCGCCAGATCGGCGAGTTTCTCCGGATTACAAAACCCGTAAGACCGCTTCGGCTCTCTTGGGAGGAACCTGGACCGCGAAGCCCAGGCCCATTATTTCGATACCTAAATTTAGATTTGCCAAACCTCAAGGCGGGCAAGTATGAAGTTCGTTTGGTTTTGAAGACGACGGGGCGGGCAGACGCAGTTAGCACTCGAGTTTTTAGCGTCAAAGAGCGTTAAGAAAGTTTTCTATCTTTTGGTCAGATGTAGGACCAAAGTTAAACATCCATTACACTCTTAGCGTTGACCACTCATAGTGGTTTTTCTAACGTTCCATGCTATCAAACGATAGCTATAGGGATCCAGATTCTAGCTTCGGTCACATGGAAGACACTTACAGGCATGGACCGCTTCTGCTGCTTAGTGGACGCGCCAATTTTCCGTTAGCACGTGAGATAGCTGAAAAGCTTGGAGAATCGCCAGAAGGAGCGACGATCAAAGATTTTTCGGACGGTGAAATCTTTGTTCGGATAGACCACAATGCTCGTGGGCGGGATGTTTTCATCATCCAACCCACTTCGGCTCCTGCGAACAACTTCATGGAGTTGTGTCTTCTGTTAGACGCTGCTAAAAGGGCTTCGGCAGCTCGGGTCACAGCGGTTATACCATATTTCGGATATGGTCGTCAGGACAGGAAAGACCAACCGAGGGTCTCGATTGGTGCTAAGCTCGCTGCGAACCTGATTGTAGCGGCTGGAGCCGATCGGGTTATCTCAATTGATTTCCATCAGCATCAGATCCAAGGGTTCTTTGATATTCCCGTTGATCACCTTTACGCAGCACCGGTTGTGACAAAGTACTTCAGGGATCTCGCACTCGAAGATCTCGTAGTCATAGCCCCTGATGTCGGAGCGGCAAAAATGGCAAGGGGTTTTGCCCGTCGTCTTGGGGCGACCTTGGCGATTATCGATAAACGTAGGCCGAAGGCAAACATGTCTGAGGTATTAAACATTGTTGGTGATGTTCAGGATCGAACTTGTCTTATCGTTGATGACATGGTTGATACAGGAGGTTCACTGGCTAACGCCGTCGAAGCACTCAAGGACCGTGGTGCTAAGACAGTTTATGCGGCGGCAACCCATCCGATTCTTTCCGGGGAGGCACCGAGTAGGCTTGCCAACTCCCCTTTGGAGCAGATGATCGTGACCAATACAATTAATGTTCCAGAAGAAAAGCGGTCTGACAGGCTAGAGATTCTTTCCGTAGCTGACTTGCTCTCTAAGGCAATTCACCACGTGCACTCGAACGAATCTGTAAGCAAACTCTTTGAGATTCCGAAGGAAAACTGAGGGAAAGGGCCCCAGGATAGCCCTGGGGGCCGATAATCAGGAGAACGAGAGTCAAGAATGACTACTATGTTGAAAGCACAAAAACGAGAAGGTACAGGAAAGGGTGTAGCAAGAAAGTTGCGTCAGGAGGGCCGGGTTCCAGCTGTCTTGTATGGAAGGGAGTTGGGTACCATGCATTTATCGCTGGATATACATGAGGCTGAGAATCTTTTCTATTCGATCAGTACTGAGAATACGATTGTGGGTCTCAAGGTTGAGGGGGTGGGTGAACCTTTTCAAACGTTGGTGCGTGAGATTCAGAGCCACCCATTCAAGTCTTCGCTTATTCATGTGGACTTTCTGCGCATCCAGGCGGGTGTTGCGGTTGATGTTGAAGTTCCCCTGAGTCTGATTGGAGATCCGGTCGGTGTTAAGAACAGTGGTGGTGTGCTTGAACAAGTGATGAACGAACTTCCAGTAAAGTGCATCCCATCGAAGATCCCAGAGCTAATCGAGGTCGATGTTTCGGAACTCGATATTAACGATTCCCTCCACGTCTATGATTTAGAGCTTGAAGAAGGCATCAACATCACAGTTGATGAAGGCCGAACTATTTGTTCAGTAGCAATACCCAAAGTTGTTGAGGAGGCCGTGGTTGAAGAGGATGAATTGCTTGAAGGTGAGATACCGGACGAGGAAGCTCTGTCAAGTGAAGATGATACAGCGGAGGCAGAAGAGTCACCGGACGATTCTGGGGGAGATGGCGATTAGGATCTGTTCATTCCTATGTGCGTAAAGATTGTGGTTGGACTGGGGAATCCCGGTCCTGAACATGATGCTACAAGGCATAACGTAGGGTGGTGGGTTGTTGATCGACTGGCCTATGATTGGGGTTTTGGTTCTTTCGAGAAGGAGGACCGCGCTTTCGTCACTGAGGGTGAAGTCGGTGAGTCGCATGTGCAGTTGGTAAAGCCCACCACATATATGAACCGCAGTGGATTGTCCTTGCTACGATTGGGTGAGATGGAGTCTTTTCAGATCAGAGAAGACCTTCTGGTAGTTGTGGATGATGCTGCACTTGACGTGGGACGAGTGAGGTTTCGACCAGAGGGAGGATCCGGGGGACACAAGGGGCTCAAATCAGTATCAGGAGTCCTACAGTCCGACGCATATGCTCGGCTCCGAATTGGAGTTGGCTTGAAGCCAGAAGGACAAGACTTAGCAGACTGGGTGCTCTCGCGTATGCCCCAGGAGGACGAGGACATCGTGGTAGATCTGCTTCCCATCATGACGGGCGCGATTGAAGCATGGATTGAAGAGGGAACTGAGGCTGCAATGAACCACTTCAATCAATAAAGAGATATAGTTCACAAATCATGGTAAAAATAAGAGTGATTCAATGACTGACTTTGTGGCAGTAACTGAATGGGCATGGCTTCTGGGTCTTATCGGCTTAGTTATAGCATTCTTTATCTACCGATACTTGAAAAAGCAGCCGGCTGGATCTGAGACCATGATTGATCTAGGTGAACAGATTCACGATGGGGCGATGGCGTTCCTAAAACGTGAATACACAGTCCTAGCGGGATTTGTATTGGTGGTGGCGGTCATGCTCGGCTTTGCGATCGGGTGGACTCCTGCAGGAGCGTATGTTTTTGGGGCACTCAGCTCGGTCTCAGCTGGATTTTTTGGTATGAAGGCAGCAACCCGTGCGAACACACGTACCTCAGCAGCGGCTAATCAAGAGGGTCAGGGCAAGGCCCTGCGCATTGCGTTCTTCGGTGGGGCAGTGATGGGACTTGCCGTCGCGGCTCTTGGACTCCTGGGACTTGGCGTCCTATATATGGTTTTCGGTGCTGGAGCAGTAGTAGATGGTGAGTATGCGACCTTTGCTGAGATTGTCTCAGGCTTTGCTATGGGTGCGAGCTCTATAGCGCTTTTCGCTCGAGTCGGAGGCGGTATATATACGAAAGCTGCGGATGTAGGGGCTGATCTCGTCGGAAAAGTCGAAGCAGGTATCCCAGAGGATGATCCGCGGAATCCGGCCACGATTGCCGACAACGTGGGGGACAATGTTGGTGACGTTGCCGGGATGGGTGCTGATATCTTCGAGTCGTATGTAGGTTCAATTGTTGCGACGATAGCGATTGGAGCAACAGTGCCTGCTCTTTCTGGCCATCGAACTGCTGCGGTCGCACTCCCGATCCTTACAGTGATGGTCGGTCTCTTGGCATCTATAGTCGGCATCGGCGCAATGAAGACACTCGAGAAGCGCAATCCATCTCACGCCCTTCATGGGACGACGTGGATAGCCGGCGCACTGTTTCTGGGAATTATGTATTTCGTCGTCCAGAGCATGGGAATCACATACGTTGATGCTGGGCAGTCTTTCCCCATTTCTGGACCCTGGATCGCAATCCTAGCAGGAACTCTAGCAGGTGTGGCTATTGGTATGGTCACAGAGTATTACACGGGTAAGGGTCCGGTTAAGAAGATTGCGGATGCTAGCCAAACTGGCTCGGCGACCAACTTGATCACCGGGCTAGCTGTTGGGATGCAATCAGCGGTCTTACCGGTTTTCCTCATTTGTGCTGCGATTTGGACCGCCTTTAACTATGCAGGTCTATACGGTATCGGGATAGCGGCAGTTGGTATGCTAGCGACTGTTGGTGTGACGATGTCAGTTGATGCCTATGGACCCATCGCAGATAACGCAGGTGGGATTAGCGAGATGAGCGGACTGGGTCCAGAGACTAGAGAGATTACAGACTCACTCGATGCGATCGGAAACACAACAGCTGCTATCGGCAAGGGATTCGCAATTGGGTCGGCTGCCCTCACTGCCCTAGCACTATTCTCAGCATACTCATCTAAGGTTGGCCTCCAGGAAAGCGGGATCAATATCCTTGATCCACTGGTGGTAATTGGCCTCTTTCTCGGTGGATGTCTTCCATTTTTCGTTGCTGCATTAACAATGACTGCAGTAGGTCGAGCTGCCCAGGGTATGGTAGATGAGGTTCGTCGACAATTCCGAGAAATTCCGGGGATTATGGAAGGCACGGCCAAGCCAGATTCGGCTCGCTGTGTAGATATTTCGACAACTGCAGCACTAAGAGAAATGATTTTACCCGGCATAACAGCTGTCCTCGCTCCGGTACTTGTTGGTTATGTACTAGGAGTTGAGGCACTCGGAGGTTTGTTGGCGGGCGCTACAGTTACGGGTGTGCTTATGGCTCTCTTTATGGCGAATGCGGGTGGCGCTTGGGATAATGCAAAGAAATACATCGAGGGTGGAGCATATGGTGGTAAGGGATCCGATTCTCATAAGGCTGCCGTTGTAGGAGATACCGTAGGAGATCCATTCAAGGATACCTCAGGGCCATCTCTAAACATCTTGATCAAGCTGATGAGTGTAGTGTCACTGGTACTCGCCCCTTGGTTTGTAGAAGTGCACGGACTTAATACAGAGAGCAATTCACTTTCCAGGATCATGGACGTGATCCAAACGCTCTTCAGCTAATGCCCAAGCAGCCGAGTTTTGAGAATGCACTTGCATTTGCCGGTGAGCTGATCAGCATCCCAGGACTTCCTGGTGAAGAGAGAGAGGTTGCCTCTCGGCTCAAGGGGGAAATGGAGGCACTCGGTCTGAGTGATGTTCACATCGACAATACAGGTAACGTCATAGGTGTTGCGGCGGGAACAGGGGATGCACCTTCTGCTATGCTAAACTGTCACCTAGATGTCGTTGCCGAAGGTGATCACTCGGAGTGGGAAGTGCCCCCGTTTAGCGGAGAGGTGCGGGATGGTTTTCTCCATGGACGTGGTTCTATGGATATAAAAGGGCCTCTTGCTCTGCAGACGTATGCAGCGGCCTCAATGATTGGACAAGCTCCTGGCGATGTCATCGTTGCTCACACGGTTCTTGAGGAACGTGGTGGGCTAGGAATGAAACGGCTCTTAGAGTCAGGTACGGTTGGCCCGGCAGTAGTGATCATTGGTGAGGCGACGCACGGAGACGTATGTATTGGACATCGGGGCCGTGCAGAACTTGAAGTTGTAATCACTGGGTTAGCTGGCCACGCAAGTGCTCCTGATCGTGCTAGGAATGCCCTAGACCTGCTGGGGGATGTACTGGTCGCAGTAAGAGAGTTGGGTGAAAATCAGGAGGCTGATCCGGTACTAGGGCCTGCTAGTTTGATCGCTACGACTGTAGATGTTCTTCCAGAGAGTCGAAATGTAATTCCGGACAAGGTTATTTTGGCTTTGGATTGGAGGATTTTGCCATCTGACGATGATGATTCACTTCTTGATAGGGTCAGGCGCTCGATCAAGCGCCAGATCCCTCTGTTGCCCGAGGGGTTGTCATACGAAGTGCGGATGGCAAAAGAGCTTCAAACTACCTACACAGGAATCCAAGAGGATAGGAGTCTGTTCACTCCTGGATTTCTGATGGACCCAGAGCATCCAGTTGTCACCAGTGCAGCTGATGCTGTGGGTCTACAAAGAGGTGATGGCAAGGCAGTCGTTCGGCCCTGGTTGTTTGCAACGGATGGGGGCTGGTCTTGTGGGATTCACGGGATTCCGACGATTGGTTTCGCTCCCGGCGAAGAGGGCTTTGCACATACAAACCGCGAGCGATTAAATGTTGAAGAGGCTCGGTGGGGCTATGCACGGTATCCCCACTTAATCAGTGCAGTTCAGACAGCAGCAGCAAATTAACAGGTGTCCTGTGAAGACTTATTGTTGTTTCGTATGCTTCCTGGAGTACTAAGATTTAACTAGGTTTTCCAGGTAGTACTGACGTGTACAAGGACAGACATCCCGCTCCGTGGGTAGCCGCTCTCGCAATGATATTGGCTGAATCGAC
>CAJWPN010000024.1:0-30500 GCA_913045345.1 uncultured Gemmatimonadales bacterium | reverse complement strand
ACAAAGATCGGCTCACTTTGCATATTTGCGCCGTTCGGATCTGAGACGTTCATGAAGCGGTCAACCCAATAAAGTGCAACCCGCTCACCATCAATCGATATCTCGATCTGTTCGTCCCTAGAAGTGCCGCCGAAAAATCCCCCGGTCGTGGTATGTTCAAAAGCCATCTTGAACACGTAGTCCCCGTCTGCCGGGAAAGTGTGCACGGCAGAGATTCCACCACGCGTCCCGAACGGTGCACCCTCTACTCGATCCCATTGGGACACGTACCCACCATTTGTGTAAGTCTTCGAGGAGGGAAGTACGTTTGGATCTCCGACAGCTAATCGGCTAATCTCAGCAGCAGCTCGGAAATACGTATCTAGCAACATCGGGGAAAGCATCTGAGCATCAGCAATATTGTCGAAATTCGCACTCTTAGTATCGAGTGGAAGGTAATCACCAGCATCTATCTCTAAGTCGAGCAGTTCAAGAATGGAACGCCCATACTCAGCCTGGTTTAGCCTCTGAAAACTTCGTCCCCCTGGGTTTGGGTTCGCTACAGCTGCAGCATCCATGCTGGATTCTAGTGCTAGAACAAGCGATAAGAGCGTGTCTCCGGCAGGACGCCGCGCACCCGGTGGCGGCATCATCTCCGCCCGGAGCTTATGGATCATCTTTTCTGATAATTCTGCGTTCCGTTCCGGAGTAGAAGCATCAAACTGCTCAAGTGACATATTGCCAGTCATTCTGCGATCGTTATGGCACCGTACGCAGTACTGTGCAACAACCTCGGTATGGTCGAGATCCGTATCTGTCAACGCTGCTTGGGGGGCCAAGTTCAGGTCCAGAAACTCAGGCGATGACTCCTGGGGCGAATGGGGCAGATAGGTTTCGCCACCGAAGAGCATTAGGGTAAAACCCAAAACCGCGGAGACGCCGGCCAAGGTCTTCATACATGTCCTCTTAGGGGGATCTTGCTTATTAGCATATAACTTTCCAAATGTATTATAGTTAGGGGAGCGCTCACCAGCCACCAGAACTACTACAAATAGCAAACCAATAGGTTGCCAGATTTTTGGCAAGAAAGGAGTCCGGCAGTATCATCCTCAGGTACCCAACCTGCGAGTGAACTCGGAGGAGATAGAGTGAAAACTGAAGCCTGGAAAGCTCTTAACGTCACTGCTGTCAGTGTCTTGATGACAGCAGCATTGTTGGTGAAACCCTTGCCACTGGTGGCGCAAACTCAGGAACTACCTCAGGTAACAACAGAGCGCATGACCGTATTCGTTCAAGCTCATATAGCAATCAGCGAGCAGCGAGACGACTTTCACGCGGAACTGGGCCGCACGCACGAACTTCAAGAGCGTGAACGTATACGAGCCCGTTTTCAGGAAAAAATTCAAGAAGTCCTTGCTGAACATGAGATGAGCCAGCTCGAATATGACGAAATCACGCTCGTGATTAGTATTGATGAAGAACAGCGCTTAATTTTTGAGCGTATCTTAGAAGAGCTCTCGAGCGGTAGAGATTCGAGCTAGCGGACTAACTAGCTGATTAGCAAGACAGGCAGTTATGGTTATTCTTTGCGCCCAGGCTTTCCAGCAACGAGATCGTTTCTGGAAATGGACTGATCCTTTGCTGTGGGCCGTTTGCCATATCAACTGTTGTCTGCCCTCGACGGCTAATAAACGTCACATCAGCACCTTGCTGGACTAGGTAATGGATAAGTTCGTTGTCACCGCGAGCTGCTGCATGATGAACTGGGCTGTATCCATTATGGTCTCTAGCATTTACGTCTACTCCTAGTTCCCCGACCAAATATTTAACCGCAGGTAGCCAGCCGTCTGGGACATGCCGATGAGAATTACCTGCATATCCCTCTCCGTACCCAACGCCACTTGCAGCGTGGATCGGAAAGACTCCTGGGCCACCATCAGGAATAGCTGCTAACCCCGAAGGATCTTCGCTCGAACCAGCACCACCACCTCCGCGGCCAGGTGGTTTCAGTGTTGGAACTCCGTAATCCGCCCCGTACTCCACAAGAAGCTTCATCGCATCAACATCGGTAGCGTAAGCTGCACGCCAGAAAGGGGTTGCACCAATCGTGTTCACTCGGAGCAGGTCGAAAGTATAAGACATGTACCAGATGTGCTTCCTGAGCCTGACGTTCGGGTCTACACCAGCCTCTAAGAACCTCTTCATCACATCTAGGTAAGTCGCATCTTGCTGACGATACGCGTGCTGTTGAGGATACCGGGATTTGGGCGCCCAGTGTGTGTTAAGTGACGAAAAGAGTGGTGTTGCACCAGCGTCACTAGTAAGCGTCGGGTCCGCGCCGCGATCAAGAAGCAGCAGTGCTAGATCAAAGTGTCCATTTATTGTTGCCATCAGGATTGGACTAGTACGGTCTCCGTCACTTACCTGATTGATATCGGCCCCGAAATCCACAAGAGCGAGCGCTAAATCGACGTGACCTTCGCGTACTGCATGGAGTAGCGGTGTAAGCCCGCCCTGCCTACCTACCAGTTCCGTGTAACCCAGTGGGGCTTCCAACTGAGCACCAGGTTGCTCTTCCCGCTCTGGTGCATCCGACACGCTTGTCAGGGAGCGCTGGACTTGCTGCGCTGCCTGTACTGCTGCGCGCACCTGGCTGGGCTCTGGTCGCCAACCTGGCCCACCCATTGCGGCAGATCTGAAGGCCTCCAGCATTTCGTTGCGAACTGTGCGCGCTGTTCGGTCTACCTCATCTAGGGCAGGAATGTTGACAACTTTCGTGGTGAGTGAAGCATCAGCTCCATTCGAGAGCAACACACGCACGACATCCAGATGGCCAGCTGAAGCCGCAAAAATTAAAGGAGTTTGGCCCCAAGTCGATTCACGTACGTCTACATCCACACCATGTGCTATTACAGAAGACGTTAACCCCACGTCTCCAGCAGCTGCAGCGAAGTGGAGCGGGGTGACGTTCCCCGTCTCAGTTTCAGCTCGTGGATCGGCACCTGCTTCAAGAAGGTGCAAGGCGACTCCTCTGGAACCTTTCCTCGTCGCCAAATGAAGAGGCGTGTAACCACCTATCCGCGTCACCGCCTCAAGGTTTGCACCAGCTGAAATGAGCAACGAACTCATTTCTGTATGTGCGTTTTCTGCAGCCCAGTGCAGTGCGGTCATACCATCTGCGTGAGCAGCATTTACATCTTCACCACGACTCAAGAGCAGGCGAACCTCGTCTAGATCCCCATTCATTGCGGCATCGGCAACGGGTGAATCTAAGGGCTTACCTGCAAGAATAAGCAGGCTAAAGCATAATACACCCAAAACCCTAAGACTCACTTCACGGCCTATCAATGCTCTCTACTCAGCTGTTAGTAGAAAAAGTCACCGGCATCGATAATGAGAACTCGCCACTGCTGTCTCCGAAGTTCTCCAAGTCATCAACCCCAAGATCATGGAGTAAGCTCAACATCACGTTGGCCATTGGGGTCCCATCTGGAGCCTTTAAGTGGAGATTTCCAGGGTTGTGCCCTCCTGCACCTCCGAGAACAATCAGTGGGCAGCGCCGATGGTTGTGAAGATTTCCATCCGCCATCGGTGATCCATAAATAATCATCGTGTTGTCTAGCAGATTACCGTCGGCTTCTTCAACACTCGCAAGGTTGTTCAAGAGATATGGAAGTAGGCTCGTGTGGTACTTATTGATCTTGAAGAACTCAAGAATTGCCTCTTCACGGCCTCCGTGGTGCGAAGCTCCATGGAACGGGCGATCAGTGCCGCTCTCTGGGTAGACACGACCTGAGGCGTCTCGACCGGTCTTGAAGGAAAAAACACGGGTGACATCTGATGCAAAAGCAAGAGCCTGAAGGTCAAACATCAGCTTGACGTGCTCTTCGAAAGAGTCAGGCACACCCGCAGGAGCTTCAGGTAGTTCGCGAGATTCTCCACTTCTGTTCTGGGCTTCAATTGCTTGGATACGTCGTTCCAATTCGCGGACGTTGTCCAGATAGCGGTCCAACCTAGCGTGATCTGTGGGTCCTAGGTCTTTCCTGAGAAAAGCAATTTCTTCTGTAATCCAATCAAGTATACTCTTATTTGTCTTTCTGCGAGCTGCACGTTCTTCCGCAGTCCCACCTGCCCCGAATAGCATTTCAAACGCCACGCGAGGATCCCGGATCATCGGGAGTGGTTCACTCGGTGATGCCCAGCTTATCGAATCCGTATAGGCACAGGCGTATCCATAAGCACACCCACCAGATTGATCTACGGGTTCAATACACAGCTGCATTGACGGAATCGATGTCTCTTGACCGAATCGCTGCGCACACAGTTGATCAAAAGATGTTCCAGCATAGAGATCCGAGCCTCTGGTTTGCTTGGGGTGAGATTGCGTGAGATAGACTGCACTCGATCGGAAGTGGTCCCCCCCTATCTCGGGCGGCTCGAATGCCTCAGCCATCTTAACATCAGTATTACTGATAATCGTCAAATAGTCGCGGAAAGACTCGAGCGGACTAAGCGCGCTTGGCGTTAGGTCAAAGTCACGCCCAACCTGAGCAGGAGACCATAAGTTCTGTGTGGCACCCCACTCGTTACATCCGGCGGCTCCATGGACCATCTCAATTGCAATCACACGGGTTGGATCTGCCTCTGGCAATGCCTTCGACCACACTCTCCCCGCTGGGATCATCGCGTCCAGAAAAGGTAGGGCCATTGAAGCACCAACACCTTTCACGAATGCTCGGCGCGGTATCTGCTTTCCTGTGACAAAATTCATATAGCTCTTCTCCTCATACCTAATTTGGCAGGTCCTGCAACTGATTGTCGACTACGTTTGCCACTTGCTGAACCTGAAACGCGTCGCTTTCAACCACCCCAAGTATGAAAGCGGACATTTTGTATCCCTCTGTAGCAGCAGCCTGTGCTATCGATCGCACAGTTGGCTGATCATAGTATTCTACCCTTCTTCCCAGGGCGTACGCCATCAAATTCTCAGTAAATGTTCGAATCAGAGGTATCGGCCGCTTCAAAAGGGCATCCTTCAGCTCGGTCGGATTCGAAACAGGTGTCCCATCATACAGTTCACCTCTCGTGTCGAGGGGTGCGCCATTCTCTCGTATCCGCCACCGGCCCGTGACATCAAAGTTATCGAGTGCGAGACCAATTGGGTCAATAAACCTGTGACACGAGTTACATGTCGGGTTTGTCCGATGAGCTTCCATTCGTTCTCGAGTAGTCAGTATCCTTCCCGCTTCTGAGCCTTCGGTTTCCTCAAGGTCCGGAATGCCTGGTGGAGGAGGCGGTGGCGGCGATCCAAGAAGAACCTCCATCACCCACTTCCCTCGAAGCACAGGTGATGTGCGGTTCGCGTGAGAGGTCAGTGTGAGAACACTGCCATGCCCCAACACTCCTCTCCTCTGATCATCTGGATACACAATTCGACGGAAATGATCACCGACAACGCCTGGAATACTATAGTGCCGAGCCAACCGCTCGTTCACGAATGTGTAGTCCGCTGAATAGAGGTCCAAAATACTCCTGTTCTCACTTACCAAATAGTTGAACAACAGCTCTGTCTCTTGCCGCATTGCTTCTGCTAGCTGTTGATCGAAATCAGGGAACCAGAATTGATCCGGATGGACCTTATCAAGGTCCTGTAAGCGAAGCCACTGCCCCGCGAACCTCGGGCCAAGAGACTCAGCACGCCTGTCACTCAACATCCTGAGCACTTGATTCTCAAGCTCTTCCGGATCAGAGAGTTCCCCTCGCTCAGCAACTCCTAGTAGTTCAGAGTCAGGAGCAGTTCCCCATAGGAAGAAAGAAAGTCGTGACGCCAAATCAACATCACTAATTCGATAACTTTCCCCCGGCCGCACGTTCGGGGGAGCTTCTTCGAAACGGAATACGAAGTGAGGACTTGCTAGAATTGCTTGGAGTGCGGTGCGAATCCCGATCTCGAAGCCACCATTCGCTCCTTCCTCGTAAAACGACATTAAGAACTCAAGATCCCGCTCATTGAGCGGTCTGCGGTATGCTTGTCTGGCTAGTCCGGAGATAATCTCCTCAGCGCAAGGATGCGCCTCATCAGCCGAAGTAGGACGACAGGTAAAAATATTCTGCCGAATCGGCGATTCAGAGACGCCAGTAACCTTGTTCGGACCTGAAATAACCAGATCGCGAACATGTGGCAGAAGAGTCAAGCCATAACCACTGATACCAGTATGACGATCAGCAAGAGACCAGTCATGTGGGGACATGAGGTCCTCGACTGGTCCTTCTGTTCTTCGGATGAAAGCAGCGGTCACACGTTGCGGACCAGCACGCACAAAGATTGGATTAGTCCGCATTGAAATCCCCTCGGGATCGGATATGCGCATCCATTGATCCAGATCCAAGAGCGCAACTGGTGACCCATTCACAGAGACTTCGACCTGCTCGAATCTCATGATCTGACCAACGAAACCGTCACCGGTCGTCGTATGTTCAAAAGCGATCCGGAAAATGTACTCTCCGTCTGCTGGGAACGTATGCACGACGGAGACACCCCCTCGCGTACCAAATGGTGCACCAGGGACCCGTTCTGTCTGAGAGCGGTAGCCGGAGACATTGTAGGTGTGCTCAGCTGGTCTTGCATTGGGATCCCCCAACGCGAGGCGGCTGATATCTGCCGCCGCATTCAGGTAGGCATCAAGTAATGTTGGAGACAGAAGCTGTACGTCAGCAATGTTGTCGAAGTTTTCGCTCTTAGTGTCCAGCGGCAGATATGCTCCAGCATCTACTTCAAGGCCAAGTAAATCGTAGACTGCACTCTCATATTCCGACCGATTAAGACGCTGGAACGTTCGGCCGCCTGGGTTGGGACTGCGTGCGGCGAATCCATCCATATGTAACTCAAGTTCTTCAGCTAGAACTCTGAGTGTGTCTCCCTCCGGACGCCTAGCACCCGGTGGGGGCATCATACCGGCTCGAACCTTACTGATCATTTTTTCAGTCAGCTCTGGATTGTCCTCAGCGGTAGCCAAGTCGAACTGCTCCAGAGTCATATTCCCCCGCAATGCACTGTCATTGTGACAACGCACGCAATACTGCTGTATCACATCATTACTTGAGGCTGCACCTTGTTCAATTACGGAGGCAGGGAGATCAGCCCGTGTAGTCTCCGGATACCGATCTCCTAGAGAAACGAGCAGGACCCCGAGCGTCACTGATAGCACACTAAATGTCTTCATCGTTTCCGCCTTTCGGCCATGCTCTTCTCCCTACAGCCTCCCGAAATCCGCACAGCAAATCACCTCTGACTTAGGATGCGCTCACTATCAATGACGACCAATAAGATGAACCCGTCGCCCCTAAGGAGCCAGTCTAACAACAATTTAAGGTCTCTGTGAGGTGCCTGTCGTTAGTCATCTACCAGACAGAGCCCCTTGCCACCAACTGCAGATTCGAAGTAAGGTCGGATTATGATTAGACTACGCTCGCTTTCGACTCTCACCGCCGTCCTCTTCGCGGCGGGCTCTAACCTTGCAGCCCAAACGACAGCCTACGTCGGCGCTTCCGTATGGGATGGCACTGGTGCTTCGATCATCCGGAACGCAACAATGGTTGTAGAGGATGGTCGCATTACGGCAGTGTCCCGGTCAGCCGAAATCCCAACTGGAACAGAGATCGTGTTCCTTGAGGGTAAGGTCTTGATTCCCGGGCTCATCAACACCCACGGTCATGTAAGTGGTCGATGGGCCGCCGAAGATGTTGTCGATGAGCAAGACCGTATCCGTGGTGACCTCGAGCTCTTTGCAAAGTACGGAGTCACGACAGTGAACAGTCTAGGCGACGGCTTGGCCGTGATAGAAGCGCGGAAGTCTTCAAGCCCGCTGGATCCACGAGCTCGGCTGCTATCTGCAGGAGCAGTAATCTCCGGTAATACTCCAGAGGCAGCTCGCAATCAAGCGATCGCTAATGCGGACGCAGGTGTTGATTGGCTCAAGCTCAGGGTAGATGACAATCTTGGCTCGTCACGTAAAATGCCGTGGGATGCGGTCCAGGCCGTGATGGACGTCGGCAACGAAAGAGGGATCCAAGTCGCCACACATCTTTTCTACCTTGAAGATGCCAAGCGCTTGATCGATATGGGAACTGGGATGATCGCACACTCCGTAAGGGACACGGACGTGGATGAAGAGTTTATAGATAGTCTTCTCGAAAGTGGCATCTGCTATGTCCCAACTCTTACTCGTGAAGTGAGCACATATATATACGGCACAAGACCAGGATTTTTTGACGACGAGTTTTTCACAGAGTATGCGAATGAGGATGAAATCGAGAGACTGAGTGAACCTGCTTATATGGAACGTACCCTGGCGAGTGCCTCCGGTGCTGCCTACAGAGTCGCGCTCGTTCAGGCAATGGAGAACATGGTAATCCTCCAAGATGCTGGCGCCCCCGTAACATTCGGAACTGACGCGGGTCCTGCAGGCCGATTCCCAGGCTACTTCGAGCATATGGAGTTGGCACTGATGGTCGGAGGTGGACTGACCCCAACACAAGCCTTGTTAGCGGCCACAAGCGTGGCTGCTAGCTGCCTTGGCCTAGAAGATGATATTGGAACCCTCGAGCCAGGAAAGTGGGCAGACTTCATCGTGCTGGATGAAGACCCTACCCGGGACATCACATATACACAGTTAATTGATCAGGTATACGTCGCAGGCCAACCGGTACGAACCAAGACTGAGAATTAGCAGCAATCGCTTGTTATCAATATCTCTCGAATTCTATGAACCGTGGCGTGCTAATTGACTTCAAAATAAATCTGAGTCCATGACTTTACACCAAGCAGCCACAAAGTCGTTCACAAATTTTTCCTTAGAATCTTCGCAGCCATAGACTTCAGCTATTGCCCGAAGCTGCGAGTTAGAACCAAAAACAAGGTCAACCCTAGTGGCCGTCCTAACAATTTCACCTGAGGTACGATCTACTGCTTGGTAACAATTACTTCCTGTAGCACTCCATTCAACACCCATATCCAGAAGGTTGATAAAGAAATCATTGGTTAAAGTCCCTGGTGTCTCAGAAAACACCCCGTGACCGTCAGCACTAATACCCAATGCTCGCATACCACCAACCAATACCGTCATCTCTGTAGCTGTAAGGCCAAGCAGTTGAGTCCTATCAAGCATCATCTCTTCGGGACTGACTGAAAACTCAGCCTTTTGATAGTTGCGAAAACCATCTGCTACAGGCTCGAGAACTGCAAAGGATTCTACATCTGTCTGTTCCAGTAACGCATCTCCACGACCTGGAGTAAATGGAACGCTTGCGCCTGATGCCTGTTCAATAGCGACATTGCCCGCTAGAACAATGACATCGGCTACAGAAGCTCCACTTTCTTCAGCAATATTTCCCAGAACCTCTAGCACCCGAGCAAGTTGTTCAGGCTTGTTAACTTCCCACTCTTTCTGTGGAGCCAACCGAATACGGGCCCCATTAGCACCACCTCTCATATCCGATCCACGGAAAGTTGAAGCACTAGCCCATGCGGTTTCCACCATTTCCTGCACTGTCAAGCCACTTTCTACAATAGAACCCTTAACAGCCGCCACATCATAGTCTGTACTTCCCTCTGGGACTGGATCCTGCCATATCAACTCCTCGTCCGGAACTTCTGGACCCAAATACCTTTTTCGGGGGCCCATATCCCGATGAAGCAATTTGAACCAAGCTCGAGCGAATGCCTCTGCGAATTCATCTGGATTTTCATGAAAACGTTTTGAAATCTCTCGGTAAATTGGATCTTCACGCATTGCCATATCTGCCGTAGTCATCATTGTAGGCACACGAACAGAACCATCCTCTGCATCTGGAGCCATATCCTTTTCTTCGGGATCTACGGCCTTCCACTGATGAGCACCCGCTGGGCTTTTCACAAGCTCCCATTCATATCCCAGAAGTAGATCAAAGTAGCCGTTGTCCCACTGGATGGGATTTGCAGTCCATGCTCCTTCGAGGCCACTCGTTATACTATCCCTACCCTTACCTGTGCCGTGAGCATTTTTCCAGCCTAAGCCCATCTCCTCAATAGACGCACCTTCTGGTTCAGCTCCGACGAGACCAGCATCACCTGCACCATGAGCCTTTCCAAACGTGTGTCCCCCTGCAGTGAGTGCCACTGTTTCTTCGTCATCCATGGCCATCCGTCCAAACGTTTCCCTGATATCTCTGGCACTTGCTATAGGGTCAGGATTTCCATCGGGTCCTTCGGGGTTCACATAAATTAGACCCATTTGAACCGCAGCCAGTGGATTCTCCAACTCTCGCTCACCTGTATAGCGTTTGTTGCCTAGCCATTCAGCTTCTTTACCCCAATAAATGTCCTCCTCTGGAGCCCAAATATCTGGACGCCCGCCGCCGAATCCAAACGTCTTTCCTCCCATAGATTCAATAGCGACATTGCCCGCCAAAATTAACAAATCAGCCCAACTAATCTTTCTTCCATACTTCTGTTTAATTGGCCAAAGAAGCCTGCGTGCTTTATCCAGGTTTCCATTGTCTGGCCAACTATTCAACGGAGCAAAACGTTGCGCACCAGTACCTCCACCTCCTCTACCATCACCTATTCTGTATGTGCCTGCCGCATGCCAAGTCATCCGAATAAAGAAAGGACCATAATGCCCATAATCCGCAGGCCACCAATCCTGTGAATCTGTCATGAGATCGTGCAGGTCTTTCTTTAAGGCATCATAGTCGAGTTTCTTGAACTCTTCCCTATAGTCATACGCTTCACCCATAGGGTTCGACTTCGCATCATGTTGGTGCAGAATGCTTAAGTTCAGTTGATTCGGCCACCAACGCTTACTTGATCTCGTCCCCACAGTGTGCTGAGACCCTCCCGAAAACGGACATTTACCTTCACCATCTTTGGTCATACGTAAGACCTCCCTTACAATTCATTTCCTGAGCTTATTTTGAACGCCTTGAGCTAATCAGCCCTTAGGTGCTGATCTCGTGGACCGCGCCTGCTCCCTTGGGCACGCGAATCATTTCAACGAGTTGCTGTACCTCGGGTGGCGGCTCTGGAGTGAACCGCGAGACTGTAAGCGTGATCGCAAAATTGAGTAGCATGCCGACCGTGCCAATCCCCTGCGGACTAATCCCAAACCACCAGTTGTCAGCGTTGTTGAGTTCTGGATGAAGCAATGTGAAGTACGCGATGTAAGCTGCGGTCAGGGTTATGCCAGAAACCATACCAAGGATCGCGCCCTCTCTCGTCGTACGTTTCGAAAATATTCCAAGGATGATGACAGGGAAAAATGAGGCCGCAGCCAGGCCGAAAGCGAATGCAACGACCTGCGCTACAAAGCCTGGTGGATTGATACCGAGATAACCCGCCACTAGCACGGCGGCTCCCGCCGAAATCCGCGCAGCGACTAGTTCACCACGCTCTGTGATCTCTGGCATAATAGATCGTTTTAATAAATCGTGACTCACGGCAGAAGATACGACGAGAAGAAGCCCGGCCGCGGTAGATAGCGCTGCTGCAAGGCCACCAGCCGCCACAAGTCCTATGACCCAATTCGGTAAGCCAGCAATCTCCGGGTTTGCAAGGACCATGATATCGTTGTCGACTGTTAATTCATTAGCCGTCGGCGCATCCGGACCGACAAACTGGATGCGTCCGTCCCCATTGAGATCCTCGAAACTAAGTAACCCAGTACCCTCCCATGTCGTGAACCATTCAGGCACCTGGGCGTAAGGCACTTCCGAAACGCTGTTGATGAGGTTCGTGCGAGCGAACACGGCTACCGCTGGAGCGGTTGTGTACAAGAGAGCGATAAATATGAGGGCCCATCCTACTGACAGGCGGGCATCCCGTACGCGTGGGACCGTATAGAAGCGGATGATCACATGCGGCAGACCAGCGGTTCCAACCATAAGTGCGGCCGTTATAAAGAAGACGTCTAGGCTAGATTTCGTTCCAGACGTGTACTCCGAAAATCCAAGCTCCTGATGTAGACCATTCAGTCGCTCTAGTAGTGATATTCCCGAAGCCTGGTCAACATCACCGAAACCCAATTGGGGCACAGGGTTTCCGGTGATGAGCAGCGATAGGAAGATGGCAGGAACCAGGTAGGCGAAGATCAGCACACAGTATTGGGCAACTTGTGTGTATGTGATGCCTTTCATACCACCTAGGACAGCGTAGAAAAAAACAATCGCCATCCCGATGTAGACTCCAACATTTACATCAACTTCTAGGAAACGACTGAATACAACGCCGACACCCCGCATCTGCCCAGCGACATATGTGAACGAGACGAAGATCGCACACACAACCGCCACAATCCTTGCGGTCTGAGAGTAGTAACGATCACCGACAAAATCTGGCACTGTAAATGCTCCGAACTTTCGTAGGTAGGGAGCCAACAGCAGCGCAAGCAGCACGTATCCACCCGTCCAGCCCATGAGGTAGACCGCACCATCGTATCCCATGAATGAGATGAGACCAGCCATCGAAATGAATGACGCTGCACTCATCCAGTCGGCAGCGGTAGCCATCCCATTGGCCAAAGGTGAGACGCCTGTGCCTGCTACGTAGAAGTCTTTTGTCGAACTCGCGCGGGACCAAACTGCAATCCCGATATAGAGCGTGAACGACGCAGCTACCAATAAAAAGGTCCAAGATTGGACGCTCATACGTCGTCCTCTTCTCGCAGGTCAAACTCACGATCCAACCGATTCATCAGGAAGACATACACAAAAATCAATGCCACAAAGACGTAAATTGAACCCTGTTGTGCGAACCAAAAGCCTAAGGGAAAGCCCGTACCCGGGATCGTCACCGTATCAAGGGGCTCCACCGCTATAATCCCAAAGCCGTATGAGACGACGAACCAAACCGCCAAAAGGATTCCCACGTATCGGATATTCCTTCTCCAATACTCGGTAGCCCGTGCTCTAGTTGATGAATCAGTCCCGTAGCCCGCAGAACCCTGAGAGGGCTGTTCGCTCATAAAACACTCCGGCAAAGGATTGAAAACCCGCGAACACTAGTAGGACAGAAGTCCATGCGGCAAATGAGTCTTGGGGTATTCGCGATAATGAACGGCAGGCAACACCAGCACAAACTCACTGAACCTAAATTCGTCAACTTCCTCCCCAGGGCTTCTTCTGGACATTGTCCACGGGACTCATTGTACGCCCAGGCCTAGCTGCTTCTCGGGTAGCAAGATTGTACTGGTCACCAGGCGCTAAGAAATAGAATTCCCCATTCTCACCAGTAGTAGATTGGTTGTCATAAATCAGTACATATGATGCTCCAATCACCTCAAACTGATCTCTCTGGACTACGATGGCGGTATTCTCATCTATGGCAATCCCGAGCAGCTCTGGGTGTGCCTCGATCACTTCGACCAAGTCGAATTGCCGATTCCGGCGAAGCACGTGTTGGTCAATTCCCACATTACGCAGATATCCGAAGCCAACCTGATGGTCACCCATCATGACACGGTTCGTTCGCGTATCACCGCGCACCAAGAATGAACCCTGGATTGAAGCTCCAGCCGATGAACCACCAATGACACCACCTCGGTCGAGCACCTTTCGGATTTCCTCTTCAGTGCGAGTACCCCCGTAGGCGTCAACCAATCTCCACTGACGACCTCCGAAGAAGTAGACCGCGTCAGCCGTCAGAAGCGGCTCTACGAATTCCTCAGTGTCTGCTACAGCAGGATCAATCGTGTGCAGTAGTGTCATGTTCGTCGCGCCATTGCGCCGCCAGGAATTCAGGCCTTGGTAGTACTCATCATACTCCTCAGCTCCTCCAGCCGTCGGGATCATCACGATGTGTGCATCTGGGCCACCGGCCAGTTCTAGAAAACGTTCGTAGATCTCAGCAGAGCGCATCGCTCCGCCCACGATGACTAGCGATCCGTTCTCGGGACCTACAAGAGTGGGCCCGGTCGGTTGCTGTGCTGTCGCTCTTGGTGAAGAGACTAGCCCGGAAACAATCACCAGAACTGTGCAGCGGGTGATCCAACTGATCCGTAACATATTTACTCCTCTGTTCCGTAGACAAAGCGCTCCAGTTCACCATGCACGCGCTCGATTGTTTCCTTTGACGGCGATGGCGTAACAACCGACACACTGATTGCTACCATAGTATTGATGAGAAGAGACCAGACAGCGCCATGCAACCCGAGGGGGTGCGGTAAAAGAACCAGGGTGACGTATAACGCAACGAGTCCCGCAGAGATTCCAGCGACTACACCTGCCCTCGTAAGTGTGCGACCTCCAGGGAAGCACACACCTATAATCGCTGGCATAAGTTGCAGTGCTCCAGCTCCCGAAAGGGTGACCAGTACCACTAAAAAGTCGAGCGTCAAGACGGAGAGGTAATACCCCACGACAAGAAGCCCGAGAACAATTCCACGCCCCACCCAAACGTAATGTGCTTGGCTCTCGTTGGGGTTGATATATCGCTGGTATACGTCTCTCGTCAGCACAGTCATATTCGCATGCAGGATCGAATCCAGGGTGGACATCGCAGCAGCGGTCGCACCCGCCAAGATGATACCAGTCAGCCACGGCGGCGCGTACGCAAAGAGTAGCTCAGGAAAAATTCGGTCGGCAGCTGGACCCTCGAGGCCTGGCATGACGATTGCCCCACCTAAACCGATCAAAGCCGCTGGAATGAACAAGGTCATCAGGTATATCGGCGTCGTCGCTCCGAGAAGTTTCAGTGTTTTCCCGTCTACCGCTGTGTAGTACCGGATCATCATGTGTGGTTGGAAGACAACCCCAAACGAAAGCGTAATCGTCATACCAATCCACATACCCGGTGTAAAGAAGCCCTTCGGACCTGGTAGAGAGAGAAGATCTGGCCGCTGTTCTGAAACTGCACGCCATAGTTCCAGCGGCCCCCCGAAAAGCTCGTAGGACAGGACGAGCGCCCCTACCCATATCGCCAGATACATCCAGATCCCCTGGAGCACATCGGTCCAATAGACCGCCCGGAGTCCACCAGCCATCAGATAAATTGCCGCGACCACCAGAAGGATTAATGTACCAAGCTCAAGGCCAATACGTCCGTCCGAGGCAACGTTAATGATGTAGCCTAGCCCCTGTGCCTGCGCCTGAATGTAGAGGATCGTGAAGACGACCGAGACGACTGCCACAGCGATACGTACGGCTTCTGACTCGTAAAAGTCAGCCAGCATATCCGCGGGAGTGATATAGCCGAAAGCTTTTCCCAGCGCCCAGATCCGAGTGCCAATCACGTAAGTGATCGCTCCAACGAGAAGCGTCCAGGTTCCGGCGGCCCAGAAGCCGACGCCATGCGTATAGAAAAATCCGCCTGAACCCAGAAATGCGAACACGGAGTGAAAGCTTGCTACAACCGTCAGATAAAGGACGATGAAGCCAGCACGACGTCCGTAGAGGAGAAAGTCCTCCATATCGACTGTCATCATACGATTGGCGACAACGCCCAGAACAAGCGTGAAGACCAAATAAAGAAAGATCAGGCTAGTCGCGATGACCCAGGTTTCCATCAGACTGTCACGATCAAGCTATAGACCTCGCCTCAGGGCCCAGATCAAAACACAGATTAGGACGGTGTAGACTGCAAACAGTGCCCCATAGATAAACGGAAACCCAAAGATCCAGGGCTCACTGCGATTCAGGAGGGTGTGCGTGACCGGCGGCATAGCCAGCATGAAGATCACAAGAAAAGAGATACACGCGATCCACCCGTCACGAGTACGGGGGATAAAGTGAGATCGCCGCGTCGGCTGAGATTCCATGGCCCGCGAAGATGGATCGAGTGTCGGCAGAGCAGCAAGGGTCAGCCCAACTCTAGTACACTTCGATGTCCTGTTTGAGTGACATCCTGCTGAGTCAAGCACAGGAGAAAAACACAGACTGGATTGGCCTAAGTTACTATAAGGCAATGACTTATATGAACAAATAATCAATGGCATGATTGTTGAACTTATGTTCGTTATACTTCGGCTAGAAATCACACTTACCGGCAAAGCAAATGACGAGACAAGGCGCCTCAGTGACTGCATGCATTGGGTTAGGGCTGCTTCTGATGGCACAAGGTCTAGATGCACAAGTGCTACCAAGAGCCTCGGAATCCAGACATCCATTCTTATATCTCGACTTCGCAGGACTTGCCAGCAATGCGGTAGGTGAGTTTGGTGATCTCGTCGGCGCCGGAGTGGGACTGAACACGAGTGTAAAGGCATTCCTTCCTGAAGACTCCAGAAATTTCGGCATCCGGGCAGATCTTGGATGGGTTATCTATGGTTCGGAAAGCATGCTTACATGCATCACCGACCCTTGCCGTGTCCAAGGAGACATCAATACAACCAATAACATCTTCTACATTGGCCTGGGGCCTGAGGTCATCCTGATACGCGGACTTTTTGAACCCTATGTGTACGGGACGCTCGGAACTTCGATTTTTCACACTGCATCAGCGCTAAGGGGTGTGGGTAATGATGAGTCGCATTTCAGCACCCCTCACCACACTGATTGGACCTTCGCCTGGCGTGCAGGCACGGGCATCCGCTACAACATTCGGGAATACTTCTCTGTCGATTTTGGGGTGGAGCACCACGGCAATGGCGTAGCTGATTACCTCACCAAGGGTGATGTCACCGACGACTCGGATGGCAAGACCATCATCAACCCACGACGCAGTGAGGCCAACTTGCTGACCTTCCGACTCGGTGTGTCGTTTGGGCTAGGAGGCGGTACGGAGAGATAGCCATACGCTCGAGGGAGCGTGGAATAAACCGGAGCGTTCGTTACCGACACACCTCAGACTTTTTAGACTCACAACTTTAGTCCGCTTGGCTCACATCAAGTTCCAAGGCCTCCCGCACTCTGCTCCTCTCGACCTTACCATTCGTGTTCCGGGGAATCTCTTTCCCAATGAGCCAAACACGCGGCCGCTTGGCTTCACCGAAAGATTGCCGGACGTGCTCTTCGAGAAGATCCAGGTCGAGTCCATCACCCGTTGGCACAACCCACGCACCAACAATTTCCCCCCACTCAGGGTCTGGAATACCTACTACACAAGCATCCTGGACTCCCTCATGTTCGCACAGCACATCCTCTATATGAGTCGCATCTATGGTGATCCCACCCGACACGATCCGGTCTGAGCGTCTTCCGGTGATCCATAGATCTCCGTCCTCATCAAAACGTCCCAAGTCCCCTGTAGGATACCAGCCTTCAGTATCAACTAGCGGTTCGGTAGTGTCGACATAACCCTGAGCTAGTGTGGGGCCATGAGCTAGAATCTGTCCGTCACTGTCAATCTTGATCTTCGTTCCCATAAGTGCACGACCGACCGAACCTGGTTTTTGCTTCACTTCAGAAGGCACAGCAGTAGCCACCTGAGAAGTCATCTCTGTCATACCGTAGGTCAGTGCGAGCGGCCATCCCGCTGCGAGGCTCTGTTGAACGAGATCTAGTGAGGCATGAGCTCCACCGATCAGTCCACATTTGAATGAAGCAGGCACCTGTATGCTGTCCCGGTACCCCAGTAAGCGAATCAATTGGGTCGGCACAAGTGACATATGAGTCACTGGAGAAGCACTACCTGGGAGACCTTCACCCTCGATGAGTCGAGAAGCGATATCTGCACGAAAAGACCCGTAAGCAACCAGAGTACAACCCAAAAGAAAAGCTCGGGTCAGTAGAGCCAATCCGCCTACATGTGCCGGAGAAAGGGATAATAACCAGACATTGTCTGGTCCAAGACCCAGTCTCTCAGTAACAGCCTCAGCACTCGCACAGATATTATCAAGCGTGAGCAAAACGCCCTGGGGTCGACCCCCTGTCCCGGAGGTCCAAAGAATGGCCCGGGCATCGGTCTCAAGACCATTGAGCATCTCTTCGGCTCTGGATTTCTCAAGCCGTGTTAGCCGAGGATCGAGTGGGGCGATGGACGCACCTGTCCGCCAGTAGGCTAAGAATTCGATCACCGTCTGCGCTTCCGCGTGAGCGTCAATTGCATAAACTCGCCCCGGCTCGACTCCTTTCGTGGCTAGTTCTGTCGCGCGCTCCTCTACGGCATTACCCAGATCTGCGTATGTCCAAACTTTTTTGGCTGATACAAGCGCCAGCCCATTAGCGCTGGTGCTAACTGTTCCTTCAAGCAGTTCGAGAAGCATCAGCCGAGGGCAAACCCGGCGGCGAGAGCCAAGCCATAGACCCCTACCAACTGTGCAGTCTCTGCTAGGGCTGGTATTAGATCGCGGGCTTCCGCGTGCCCCATCACCTTCTTCGCTGGGCTAACAGAGAGCGGGATCACCAATAGTGAGCAGAGTACAGCGACCGGCCAATCCATAACTATCCACCCAAAAAGAGGCACAGAAATAGAGATGGAAAGCATGAGGAGGTACTCTAGCTTCGAGAGAGTTGGACCAATACAAACGGCGAGGGTCCGTTTCCCCGCGCGGGAATCTGTATCGATGTCCCTGAGGTTGTTCACGACAATGAGAGCAGTGCTGAGTGCACCAATACCCGACCCTACCACAAAAGCGTCGACAGACCATGAAAGGCCCTGCACGTAGTAGGTACCCACAACCGCAACGAGGCCGAAAAAAATAAAGACGAAGAGATCACCGAGGCCGTGGTATGCCAGCGGAAACGGCCCTCCGGTATAGAGAACGGCACACGCGATCGAGGCTAACCCGATCCACAGGATAGGTAACCCTGCAACCCACACCAGATAGATACCCGCGATCATCGCCAACCCAAGGGCCTTAACCATCCCAGCTCTTACAGTCGCTGGTGCCAGAATTCCAGCCTGAGTGACCCTGACTGGACCAACACGGTCTTCCGTATCTCCACCACGAACGAAATCGTAGTAATCGTTGCCAAGATTAGTACCAATCTGAATACAAATGGCGCCAACTAGAGCAGCGAATGCAGGGAAAAAAGTGAACACCCCGTGATAGACGGCCAATCCTGTTCCTGCGATAACGGGAGCTACACCTGCGATGAGCGTCTTGGGGCGAACGGCGAGAAGCCAAGCGCGGATCCTGGAGATCTCAGAAGGTGATGTGAGAGCTTCCATGAATGCTTTGAGTAACTGAGAGAAAACCGATCAGCGTTCCAACTCCGATCACCAGGGAAGCCACGGATATTTACGGAAATCTGGATCTCTCTTCTCGAGATATGCCTTTTTCCCCTCCTGCCCCTGCTCTGTCATATAGAATAGTAACGTTGCATTACCTGCCAATTCCTGGAGCCCAGCCTGGCCATCGACATCAGCGTTGAATGCACTTTTGAGAAGCCGAATCGCCAGGGGACTCTTATCCAGGATTTCCTGGGCCCACTTCCAGCCCTCGAGCTCGAGCTCATCTAGCGGGACGACCTTGTTCACCATGCCCATCTCGCAAGCCTCTTCAGCCGAGTATTGGCGGCAGAGGTACCAAATTTCACGTGCTTTCTTCTGGCCAACCATTCGTGCTAAGAACGCAGAACCAAACCCACCGTCGAATGAACCGACAATCGGACCCGTTTGTCCGAATACCGCATTATCCGCTGCAAGCGTTAAGTCACAAACAACATGTAGTACATGTCCTCCACCGATTGCGTATCCGGCGACAAGCGCGATAACCGGTTTTGGCATCGAACGCATGTACCGCTGCAGTTCGAGCACGTTCAGCCGTGGCAAGCCGTCCTTGCCCACGTACCCGGCTTCGCCTCTAACCTTTTGATCTCCCCCAGCACAGAACGCCCACTTCCCATCTTCTGACGGACCGTTCCCTGTAAGAAGTACCACCCCGATCTCAGGATCTTCTCCCGCATCTCGAAAAGCTTCAAGTAACTCGAGCAAAGTATCGGGCCGGAAGGCATTACGTACTTCCGGGCGGTCAAGGGCGATTCGTGCGACACCATCGCACTTATGGTACGTGATGTCTTCGTAGTGCTTTACTTCTTTCCAGTCGGGTTTCGTCATTGGTCGATCATCTTGTGGGCGTATTGCAATCTCATCTCTTATGAACTGCTAGCGTAGCGTGTCCAAGACGTGTTGGGCCACAGCTTCCGCAATCTCCTCGTGCCTTCGCGTATTAGTTTCACGGTCCGATGTCACTCGTAAAATTGATGTGCGGCCAGATTCTAAGGCGGAGGCGAGTGCGGTGCCTAGGTCACTAATATCCAAATCCGACCAGTCCAGGTTGTGTATGCCTGCCGCATGCTGAAAGTCGAGCCCATGGGGGGTGGCGAAGAATTGGCTGAACGCAGGTTCATGGTCAGTTATAGGCAGCATATGAAAAATCCCACCACCATCATTATCGATTAACACGAATACAACCGGACAATCGGGTTCACGACTCCAGAGCAAACCATTTTGATCATGGAAGAATGCAATATCGCCGAGAACACACACTGTAGGTGCTGGCCTAGCCGCAGCAACGCCGAACGCTGAAGAAACAATACCATCTATTCCGCTCGCCCCGCGATTACCAAACACCATAAGCTGCTCTTCGCGAGGTAGCCCAAAGCTGTCCAGATCGCGCACAGGCATGGAACTCGAGATAAAAAGATTTCCTCCTTCTGGAAGGACTTCAGCAACGGTTGCGAGCACGTCTCCTTCGTGGAGGTCACCCTCATCTGCATCTATGGCATGCCGAGCCGCCCGCGAAGCAGTATGCCATAATGACGCCCAGTCCTGGTCAACACTCTTGTCGACACGTCCCACTAATGCACCGAGGGTTTTTTCAGGATCAGCCTTCACGTAATCCGTGGCTGTAGATCCGTAATCTTTCCACCGCTGTCCGGCATCCACGACAATGTGTCTGACACCATTATGGTGCTGCAGCCAAGCCTGGAGCGCAGCCGAGGTCGGAGTTGCACCCACACGAAGCACAAGGTCTGGGTTGAGTGCACGACAGATGCCTTCGTCCCGCAAGAACAGATCATAGGCGGCCACTCTGTCAGCGCCCGCCGACGGACCGAAGCGGGCGCCCGACAGGGGATCTGGCAAAATCGGATATCCGGTAGCGGCGGAGAGAGAAAGAGCAGCTTTACCGACTTTCTCAGGTTCTGGTTCTGCCCCAGCCACAATCACCCCTCGCTTTGCAGCAAGGGCAGATGCCAATCGATCTAATTCCTGCTCGCTTAGTTCGGTACGCCCTACCGATATCTCAACGAACGGATTTCCATCGGTTCGACCATTGGCCGCAATAGGATGAGCCGTAACGAATTCTGGATCCGGATCTACTGGCTCAAGCGGCTTGTCGAAGGGGAAATTAATGTGGACTGGGCCAAAGGGCGCCGTCAGCGACGTAGCTACTGACCGGACGGCGACTGTGCGAAGATGCTGAAGAGCTGGGCCGTCTGCTACGGGTGGCGGCACATCTATGAACTCCCTAACGTAGGTTCCATAAAGGCCAACTTGATCTATCGTTTGATTCGCATCTGCTCCCCTGAGCCGATGCGGACGGTCAGCGGTTAAGACCAACAGCGGCGCCTCACTGAGCGAGGCCTCGATTACGGCTGGGAAAACGTTCGCCGTCGCTGTACCTGAGGTGGTTATGATCGCCGCCGGAGAACCGGAAGCCTTAGCGATACCTAGAGCGAAGAAAGCTCCTGAGCGCTCATCGAGATGAACGCGCATGCGAAATCGGCCGTCCCGAGCAAAAGCCATAACCAGAGGTGTCGAGCGCGAGCCAGGAGCTATAACCACATCTTGAACACCACATCGGGCGAGTTCATCAGCGAATGCTCGCGCCCAAATCGTCGTTGCAGCTCCCTCAGTCATTTAGCATTCGTTGGGTTGCTCTACGATTCTCAAAAAGCGTCTCGTGCCCGTCAGTTTCAATTCGATCCAATTGCACACCGCTTGCCTCTAGAGCTCTAAGCATCGGCTCGAACTTGATCGCGGTCTCATCCCACTCCAGTGCTGGAACCGAACCTTCGATAATTCCGGCACCGGCAAACAAACGCCAATCTGAACCCGCCGAAATTCCAGTCCTTAGTGCAGGGGCAAAAATCCCGTTGCCCTCTGGATCAAACCAACCCACAGGACCGGCATACCAGCCGCGATCAAAAGGTTCCTCATCTGCCAACAGTGCCATCGCTGCTTCGCGTGGTAAACCGCAGACCGCCGGAGTCGGATGGAGTAGTCGAAGCAAGTCGAGGATCCCAACTTCGGCAGGAACGCTGGCACGGATTTCAGTCTCAAGATGCTGGATGCGAGCTAGTGTCAGAACGTGGGGCTGAGGATCCGTCCGTATCTGCTGGGCCACAGTCTCCAAGCGTCTTAACATGTCATCAAGTGCTATGCGTTGCTCAACTCGATCCTTATCGCTCGCTAATAGCCGAGTTGCAAGTTCTGCTTGCTCAAGGGGGGTCGACCCACGCCTGATCGAGCCGGCCACAGCCGTCGCGTGAAAAACGCCATCCTGGAGCGTGGCTATTGTTTCAGGCGCGGCACCAACGATTGCAGAGCCGGGCTCAGGTTCGAACATGAATACATGACTTCCGCGGTTCGCGTCCCAAAGATGTTCGACAACTTCGACCGTATCGATGACATCCTGGGGAGCTCCTAGATCCAAATCTAGGGTCCGTGCAAGCACGACCTTTGATACAGACCCACCCCGGATGATCGCCAAGCACTCCTCTACCGCACCCTCCCAGCTGCTCCTCTCCGTTGCAGCTTGTATTCCTTTCCTTGGAGGCCTTGAGGTTCGAAATGCACCCTCGTGTGCAGCAAGTTCGGCACGTAAGGCTTCGGCTTGGTGCCTTAGTCTCACGAAAACTTCATCTGCTGCATCAGGCTCTACAAATGTGCGGGCACGCAACCACGCGTCGCCAGAATCGTCTCCCTCCAACTCAAAAGCAGGAAGGTGAAAGAGCCAGGAAGGAAAAGATGCCCAAATGCCTTCCGGCATATGATCTGAACGAAAAGAGAACCCGCCATAAAAACGCGTGCGGGAAGCTCGCGTCGATCCTCGTGGAAGAATAGGATTCAGGGCGATCCTACTGGCTCGCTCGGCGACCAAACCAAATCGGTCAGAACTAGAGTCACCGTCCGGCTTTAATTCAGCGGCGATTCCTCGATGAGCCACCCAGCGGTGTCCGCGCGCCCAAAAGCCACGAGCATCTCCTCTAGCATGTGACAGAAAAACTTCCGGACGTAGGTCCGGTGCAGGAACCGTGACCGTAGCAAGTCGCCGAAGCTCTGGGGCAGAATGCAAAGCAACTCCAAGCCGAATCTGAAGGTTTAGGGATCTAGAACTGGGCCCGGAATATAGGGGTAGTCGAGCGTTGATAAAGCTGGCCGATAGTCCTTTGGTATTAAAGGTGAGAATAGGGCGGGACTTTCTCCCCTGGTTACTCGGCCTTACGCTGGACTGTAGAGCAATAGTGAATTCTTGTGCTCTCGTCTTCAGGTCACTGAAATCGGGGTCATACCACTCCGACAGGGGGAACTCTTGGAACACAGAATCATCACACCGATTCTCTTATCACTCTCGCTACTACTGATCGGTCTCCCCTCCAAAGCTCAAGACGCTCGGGCAGTTGTTCAACTTGCTCCGAGTGCGAATCAGTTATCACTAGCCGCGGGTGAGCAAGTCCCTTTCACTGTTCAAGCGCTAGACCTAAGTGGAACGGTCGTTGATGTACCTCTCCGCATCACAGGACCAAGAAACGCGGTCAGCATTGAAAATGGTGTGGTACAAGGCCTTCAGCCTGGGGAATATGAGATTGTTGTGACCGTGGTAGTCCCAGCAGATAGTGGCCTCGAGCCCCTATCCCTGCGCGTGCCAGTTGTTGTTACCTGGCCACGTGCTAGTGAGGTCGTTGTTGAAGCTAGTGCTACTCTGTATGAGAGAACGACAGTCAAGCACCAGGCCCGGGTAACGCACGCAGACAACTCGTTCCGGCCGGACCCAGAGATCAGATGGTCATCGTCAGACCCATCTATCGCAACAGTTGATCAGTTTGGAAACGTCACCGCTCAGATGTTAGGCACCGTGACTATCACGGCTTCCTTTGAAGGCGTAACAAACTCGGTTAGTCACGACGTGATAGCTTTCCCAGGAAGCCGGATTGAATTGATGGGAAGTCCGGCCGCCGGAGTTCAAACTGGTGACGTGATTCACTTCAATGCTTTGGTGCGAGATGGTGCTGGTTCAGTGGTGGAAGATGCACCTCTAAGCTGGTCGCATTCCTACAGCGCAACCGAAGGAATGCTCGGGGTACCCGCAACGGGCCAGATGCTGAGAGGGGACTTCGTTGCTGATATAGCTGGTATACACTCGGTGACTGTTAGCTCAGGCTCATTGTCGGCCCGTGCCTCGTTTGAAGTTTCAGCTAGAGATGTTGTCCAAGAAGTCGAACTCGTCGGTCACGGACCCGAGAATCGTTATCGGACCACAGATCTTTGGATCTTCGAGGGAGTAGATGGTCGCGACTATGCGATTACGGGCTCAAAAGTCTCGGGCGGTTTTTCGTTCTTCTACGATGTCACCAACCCCGCAGTAATAACAAAAATTGACTCGATTCAAGTGGACGCACGAACCATTAATGATGTAAAAGCTTCACCAGACGGACGCTACGCTGTTCTCTCACGAGAAGGAGCGACAAACCGCCGTGACGGCCTTGTAATTATGGATATGTCTGATCCGATGAATCCCGTCATCGCATCTTTTTACGATGAAGGAATCACTGGTGGTGTTCATAATATGTTCGCTGCAGACGACTACCTGTACGCACTCGCGAATGGGGACAAGTACGTGATCATCGACATGGCTGACATTTACGATCCCCAGTTCATCTCTGAATACAACCATCCAGATAGCAGGCTGCATGATGTCTGGGTTGCCGACGGACTCGCGTACTCCTCCGAATGGGGCACTGGAGTTGTGGTCGTGGATGTCGGGAACGGACGCTGGGGAGGCTCTCCTGAAAATCCGGTATTCGTTACTTCGTATGCCACACCGTCTGGAGCAACACACGCAACGTTCCCCTACTATCAAGAATCGACAGGTAAGACATACCTCTTCCTTGGTGATGAGATCATGAACCGCCGAGGCTTGGCTTGGGCGGGATACCCAGAGTCTATGGGCTCATACTCAAACAGGTACGACCCCTCAACTGGGACTGGTGGGATTCCTCTAGCTAACAGAGGCTACATTCAAATCATCGATTTTACGGATCCTGAGAACACCAAGATGGTCGCCCGTTATGAGGTTCCAGAATTTGGAACCCACAACATTTGGGTAGAAGACGACAAGCTCTATCAAGCCTACTATGAGGGAGGACTAAGAGTTGTTGATGTGAGTGGAGAACTCATGGGCAATCTCTACACTCAGGGCCGCGAAATATCTGTTTTCAAGCCGGTGTCACAAAGCGGCTATACCCAGAATGCAACCATGGTTTGGGGAGCACAGCCTCACAAGGGCCACGTCTTCTTTAGTGATACCAACTCAGGTCTATGGAGCGTAAAACTCCTACCCAAGCAAAGACCTATCTCATAGCTTGCGTGGTTGCTCGACTCGTCAGAGAAGAGGTTCGCACTAATGAACTATAGAAAACCAACGTTGTTACTGGCCCTGATTGCGCTAGGCGCTTGTGAACAGCCAACAGCGCCGGTTGTTAAAGATGTCGAGCTACTCAGTGATGCAGCAATCGCGAGCTTTGCAGAGCAAATTTCGGAGTCTAGCGCTGTGAAGCTCCCATCGTTAGATGGATTACTCCGAGCCTCTCGTAAGGCAATCCGTGCAAGTGATGGGGCTAATAAGCAAGCTATCCGTCATTTTCGAGCAGCCCACCATTTCGCGTCGGCTGCGGAAGACTCAACAGAAGCAGGCAATGAAGATGCCGCGAAGAAGCTTCGTCACCGAAGTTATGGACATAGATTACGCGGAGTAGTTGCTGCACTTGGTACCGAAGCTGTAGCAGGAGCCGTGGCTGGCTCTGAAGCCGGACTTACAAGACTGCAAGATCGGCTCAACGGTCGTGAGATTTCTGAGGGAGCAGCAAAGAGATTGGGAAGAATCGTAGAGCTCATGGACAGGGCTCAAACGATGTTGGCATCAGACAAACCGGTCCAAGCTCTCCACATCGCGCTTACTACTGCAGACGGAATTAGACACTTTTCGCCTCGCTATGTGGCTCGAAAGCAGATTGGTCGGGCCAGAGATGTTATAAAGCAAGCAATCGCTGCGGTTGGTGATACGCCGACTGAGGAAGAGGCCAAATCGATCAAACGAGCCCGCAAGCTCCTAGGAGCAGCTAACGAAGCATTCGATTCGCGTCAGTATAATCGTGCCCGTAGTACTGCTCAGAGATCAGCAAGGTTGTCCTGGGGTGTCGTTAACGGGAGAGCAGGTTAGCGAGACGGTAAACGGCTCTATCCTCTAGCCCAATCAGTCCAGACTTCCTCAGCTAAGCCGACGCTGAGTTGGTTCCCATACCGCACGAGTGGCAGCTTCAGGACCATCGGCTCGTCACATGCTATATCAAGCCAGCGCTGATCACTGTAGTACGCAGTGTGGAGGCCTAGTGCCTTAAACCTCTTGCCGTCACGATTAATAAGCTGTTCCTCTCCAAATCTTTCGAAAAACCGCTTCAGCTCTCCTCGTGATGGGGAGCGCTGCTTAAAATCCATGAAGTGTACATTCGCGCGACGTTCCTTGAAGAAACGAATCGCCTTGCGAACGTCAGGATTGTTCTTCACTCCGAAGACCTGGACTTCCATAGAAGTTCGTGTTCCGGAAGAGTGACTCAGGTTCTCAGCGGATATTGGATCGTAGTTGAGCGACGAGACCTTGAGCGGCCGTTCCTAGATTGGTCGAGCCACGCCCATAGTTCCTGAGCAATACAACCCCGATGCGTACTTCTGGGTCGAATGCCATGTGAGCGTTGTAGCCTGCAACTGATCCCCCATGGCTAGCAATCTTTCGGCCTTGCTCATCGAGCTGGACAGAGAAGCCTAAGCCGTAACCACGATTTGGGTTCTCGGGAGTTTGAATCGAAAGCGCTTCTCGGCGGCTTTCCTCTGAGAGGATCTGGAGACCTGGCACACCGCTCATGGCACCCATGAAGCGACCCAGATCTGCTACCGTCGAATACACACCACCGTTAGGCACTTTGTACCCGCGACCGGCATGTTCATGGGCCGGCTGTCCCCCATCGATCGACCCATCCTGACCAACCACATAACCAGCTGCTAACCGCGCCTCAAGTTTCTCACCAGCGACTACAAACTCCGACCCTGTCATACCTAGAGGCTCAAGAATCTCAGTACGAACCATCTCCATGAATGGTCTCCCAGCAGCCTTTGCCAAAGCAAGACCTAACGCACCAAATCCTATATTTGAATACTGGTAGCGAGCACCCGGCACGCTATCGTACGCAGTTAGTAGCAAGGACTCTACGATGCGCTTGTCCCAAAGCTCGATCGGTCCCACAACAGCATCCGGCCATTGGGGTTCACGAATGAGGCCAGCAGTATGACTAGCCAAATGACGGAACGTCACAGGCTGTGCATCAACTCGCCGGTCCTGAACACTTGCAAATGCTGGGAGGTACCGTTCCACAGGCTCGTCTAGCCCAATGACACCCTCATCGACAAGACGCAGCATGAGCACCGCAGTTACAGACTTAGAGATTGAACCGGTCCGTGAAATCGAAGCTGTCGACATCGGGGTGCGCGCATCTCGATCAGCCCAGCCAAACGCTTGAGCCCACACGAGGTCTCCCTCTACCATGACACCAGCAACGATACCACCAACGTCGTCGGCAGCTACATCTGCTGTGAGTTGACTAGAGAACGTACTAAGTGCCGCATCCCAGCTCAGTGACTGAGCCGATAACAAGCCTGGCTGACCCAGAACGCCAATGGCCAATACCAGCAACCGAAGCGTGAAGACTCGTGCTATCATGCTTAGTACCCTTTTATTTCAATCCAAGAACGGGCTGCTTTTATAACATGCTCTATATCAACTGATTGATTGTACACACCAATCGACAACCTCAAAACGCCGCTACGAATCGAGAGTTTGATTCCCGCAGCTACCAAGTGATCATAAAGAGAATTCATGGCGGGATCATCAGCCGAATAGTGCCGCCCTCCTCCACTCTCTCCAACAGATACAATATGTGCTAAATGCGACCCTGGGCTCCCGCCTGCTACGGGCAAGCCAAGTTCCAGTAGCCCGGTCGCCAATTCTGATGCAAGACCACAGACATGGGCTTCCACATTTTTCATACCCCAGCCCGCAAGCAGATCTAGTGCAGTAGCTGCCGCTGTCGCACCAAGGTAGTTGTAGTTGCCTAGATCAAAGCGGAGTGCACCGGGTTGATACTTCAACTCATCCTCAGTAAACGCAGTCTCATGAGCGTCACCCAAATCAATCCCGTATCGTGCGACGTGGATTGGCACTAGGGATTCGGCGACTTCGCGACGTACGTAGAGAAAGCCAAACCCGTAAAGCGAGAATAGGCACTTTTGCGTAGCCACCGCTAAAGCATCAATTCCAAGGTCGCGAACATCTGTGTCTATCGCTCCAATTGATTGAGCCGCGTCAACTAGCGTCAAAGCACCTACCTGTTTCGCAGCCAGGGCTAGGCTCTTTACATCGGTGAGGAACCCAGGAGCAAAGGAAATACTGGGCATCGTGACAACCCGCGTACGCTCGTCAAGCGCGTCACCCATCGCTGCAACGGGCATTCGGCCCTCATCAGCAGGAATTGTCCTAACTTCAATTCCCTTTGATCGGGCAAGATTAAACCAGAGATAGATGTTGTTGGGATGCTCAAGCTCTGGGCAGACCAGGACATTGTCTCCAGCCTCCCAAGGCAGGCTTGCGGCAAAAAGATTGAGGCCTTCCGAGACGTTCTTGGTAATCGCTATCTCGTTCACACTTGAGTTGACGAGATCTGCAAATGCGTGACGAGCTCGCTCAACTTCGGCGCGCAATTCGTCCTTATCGCCTCCATGGTGCATGCGTGTGTGGATATGCCGATCAACTGCTGCAGACACAGGCTCAGGCATGAGACCGCGAGCTGACACATCGAGATAGACCTGCCCGCTTGCTCCAGGAAAAAGATCCCTGACCTGGGAATTCATGTTCGAATTGCCTCCGATTCTGCCACTATAGAGGTTCCGATTAGGTCACCCATGATGTTCACGGTTGTATTACCCATATCTACTAGCCGATAAATTCCACCAACGATCGCAGCAACCTCGATAGGAAGATTGAACGCTTGCACATAAATCAAAGCAATCACAAAGCCACCCCCTGGGATTCCTCCCGAGCCTTCTGAAAGCAGCAGTCCAACTAACAGAATCGTTAGAAAGGCAGCTGGGGCGAATTCCACACCAGCAGCCTGAGCCGTAAATAGCAGCACAGCTCCAAGCATAACAGACGTGCCGTCTTTGTTGAGTTGGGCACCAAGCGGGAGCGTAAAAGAGTACACAGCACGAGGCAAAGAGATTTTCTCAGCAACTTCGAGTCCAACTGAAAGCGAGGCTAAACTCGATGTCGTCGCTGCTGTTGTTGCCCACAATGGACCCGTGTCCCTCAGAAAGCGGCCAGGACCCCTAGAAGTAAAAAATCGCAGGAGCATCATGTACCCAAGGAAGACCACGAATTGAGCCGTCCAAACACCCAGTAGGAATTTGGTCATAGGGCCGATCAGCTGTGTACCGTAGCGTCCGACAGTTACGGCCATGAGCGCCCCTATGCCTACTGGAGCAATCAGTAAAATCAAGTCAACAAGCTTCCGAAAGAGCCTGGCAAGGTCTTGGTACGCGTTGGCCAGACGCTGTCCTGCGGTACCACCGATAAGGATTGTGGCAACCCCAAGTAGAACTGAAATCACCACCAATTGAACGACATTCCCCTCCGAGAATGCTTGGAAGACGTTTGTTGGCACCATCCCCAAGAGTACCTCAGCGACCGAGGGAATAGCTCCTACAGGTCCCTCAACCTGCTCCGACAATTGCATGCCCACTCCTGGACGGAGGATGGCCATCGCACCGATCCCTAGGGAGATAGCGACAAGGTCAGTGATCACGTAGTAGCTCATGATCCTTCCTGCGAGACGCCCAAATATGCGGACATCAGAGAGTGCGGTCAGACCAGCAAGCAGGTTAAAGAAGACAAGCGGTACGGCAGCAAGTACAAGCACCCGAATGAATAAGTCGCCGATTGGCTGGATGACCTCGACCTGCTCACCGAGAAAGGCCCCTAGAGCTGCCCCAAAAACCATACCGATAAGGATCTGGGTACCCAGACCCATCCCTCGACCAAGGTTACTCGGAACCGGGGGCAACTCTGGGTCGCTGCTTACCTCGCCCTTAAGGCTCACCGGGTATAGGGAGACTCGAGGAGGGCGAGCACACGCTCTAGCATTTCTGAATAATACGTTTGTACGTTTACACGTGTAAGTGGAATCCACTCATCTACTGCCGCTGGATTCCCTTCCGCGATTTCCCCATTCGGCCGAATTGTGTGTCCGATATTCCACATGAAGGCGACCACCGGTTGGTC